>USIK01000127.1 GCA_900554775.1 uncultured Oscillospiraceae bacterium | reverse complement strand
ATCGGTGGGGCTGGATTTCTGACCCGTGGCCTTGGAACACAGAGAAAGGGGAATAATATGTGGGTTTATGAGAAAAAACTTCAATATCCTATTAATATTAAAAATCCAAACCCGGCTCTTGCGAAAATCATAATAACGCAGTATGGAGGGCCACACGCCCGAAAGATATACTTATTTAATTATAAGAGAAAAATCGCTGAGTTTTTCAGGGCTTGCGGAAAAATAACTTGAAATTCGTTTGCTTAAATTTTCTAAAATCTGGCTTTTTTCTTTGTTTGTCAGCTCGCTTAAAAGTTTTTCTTCGCCACTTTTTAAAATAACTTTTGAAGGCAAAATTTTTATTTCTTTCAAACTAAATTTCCTTTCAATATAGTTTTGATTAATTTTATTAAACTCAAAGTTTTTATATTACGTAAAATTCAAATTTATAAATAGTGCCATTTGAATATTCATTTGTTGAAAATTCTGTTCAAATTGTTAAAAAGGTCAAATTTAAAAAACACATATATTTATGAGTTGACATTTTTTGTTTTTTATGATATCATTTTATAGCTTAGGCTCGTTGGTCAAGCGGTTAAGACACCGGCCTCTCACGCCGGTAACATGGGTTCGATTCCCATACGAGTCACCAAAATTTAACAAAAATTTAATTGACAACTTTTCTCTACTATTGTATAATTGCACCGTAAGCGGTTAAGATAATTTTAGTGGGAGATTGTAAGCAATGTCAGCTGAACTTTTGCAAATTGAAGATTCAAAGCTTGAAAAAGTTTCAGGTGGACTTATAATTGAGAAAGAGTATAGTGGCTTAGTTAGCCGTGTAATTGTTTCGAAAGAGGAATACGTATACATCATGGATATGGGTTATTCCAAAGATCGAGGACTTACCGCTGCAGAAGTAGACATAGTGAAGTTGCAATTTTCTAGGTTTGGCCTTAGGGTTAAGAGTTATGTAAAGTTAACTCCCAAAAGACTTTTGCCTGAAGCAAAACGCGATGTAAGCCGTGTGGAACTAGTTGTCATTGATTAGTTAAGTTTAAAAATTGAATATTCCTCCTTAGCTCAGTCGGTAGAGCATGCGGCTGTTAACCGCAGGGTCGTTGGTTCGAGTCCAACAGGGGGAGCCAGATGAATCCTCATTTTTGAGGATTTTTTGTTGCCTAAAAATAGGCATATTCATTTCACATTTATATCACTAAGCTTCCATAGTATTAAACATGAGGTGATAAATTGTGAAAATTGGCGCAGCATATATAAGGGTTTCGACTGAAGACCAAATTGAGTTTTCTCCTGACAGCCAACTGAAAAAAATAAAAGAATATGCAAAGCAAAATGAAATAATTTTGCCGGAAAAATTTGTGTTCATCGACGAAGCAATAAGCGGGAAAAACGCGAAAATGCGGCCGGAATTCATGAAGATGATAAAAATTTCAAAAAGTAAGCCGAAACCTTTTGACGTTATATTAGTTTGGAAATTTTCAAGGTTTGCAAGGAACCGCCAAGACAGCATTGTGTATAAATCAATTCTTCGAAAAGAGTGCAAGATAGATGTCGTTTCAATAACCGAGCAGCTCCCGAGTGAGCCTACATCAATTTTGATAGAAGCGCTTTTGGAAGCGATGGATGAGTATTATTCGGTGAACCTTGCCGAGGAAGTTAAAAGAGGCATGAACGAAAAATTTTCGAGGGGTGGGGTTGTTAATATTGCTCCGTTTGGGTATGAAATTGCTCAAAGCCGCTTTAAACCTGAAAATTTTGAATCTAAGATAGTTAAGATGATTTTTGAGGATTTTAAAAATGGCCTTTCAGGGATTGGCAGTACTTTTGGGGATTCTTTTGGGCGCACAGTCGGTTTTAGCACAAAGTGCGGACAGCCTTGCCCTAAAAACCGGTAAATTTTTGCTGGCAAGCAGCATTCCTATTGTAGGGCAGACAGCTTCCGATGCATTGGGAACGGTGGTGGCCGGAATGAAAGCCGCCAAAAGCTATTTGGCATTTGCCGCC
>USIK01000126.1 GCA_900554775.1 uncultured Oscillospiraceae bacterium | reverse complement strand
CAACGTTCGTAAAGCCGGTGCAGGTTTCAGAGTTACTAAAAATCGGATAACTCGTCTGGCTCTTAAAGGCACAAAATTTGAATCTTTGGCTGACCTGTTCAAAGGACCGACCGCTATTGCGTTCGCCAATGACCCGATTTCAGCCTGCAAAGCTTGTGTCGAATTTGCTAAAACCAATGAAAAACTCATTTTGGTCGGCGGTGCGATGGGAACCGGCGTTCTTTCTCTGGATGAGATTAAACGTTTGGCAACCATTCCGTCTATGGACGAACTGCGCGCCAAAATTATCGGCCTGTTGCAGGCTCCTGCAGCTCAGCTGGCGAGAGTTACGAAGGCTTACAGCGAAAAAGAAGCCGCATAATTTTCGTTTTTATGCGGTTCTTGCCGGTTATTTTTTCTCTTGTGTAGTTTATTCTACACGGCGCTCAAAAATAACTTCGCAATTATCCGCCTAAAAGCAAAAATTTTCCCAAAGAGGGAAAACGAGTAAATTTTTAGTTTATTGATTTAATTAATTTATTGGAGAAAAAATATGGCCGATTTAGCCAAATTAGTAGATGAATTGTCAGCTTTGACCGTTATGGAAGCTGCTGATCTGTCAAAAATGTTAGAAGAAAAATGGGGCGTTTCTGCCGCTGCCGCCGTTGCCGTTGCTGCCGGTGGAGCTGCCGGTGGTGCCGCTGCTGCCGAAGAAAAAGACGAGTTTGATATCGTTCTGGTTGAAGCTGGTGCCAACAAGATCAACGTTATTAAAGAAATCCGCGCTATCACTCAGCTGGGTCTGAAAGAAGCCAAGGAATTGGTTGACGGTGCTCCGAAGACTGTTAAAGAAGCTGCTCCGAAAGCTGAAGCTGAAGAAATCAAGAAGAAACTTGAAGAAGCTGGTGCTAAGGTTGAATTGAAGTAATTTTGCTTCTTTTGAGCTTTTGTAAAAACTCCCGGATTTTCCGGGAGTTTTTTATTGGGGCAACAGTGAAAATTTTGCAGAAAACGGCGGCACTGCTATCCGAATCGCAGCAGGGGCTGAATACGAATCGCTGCTATGGGTAAAAGTGAAAAATGTCTTAATTGTCGCGATAAAAAACTTGACTCATTTTGCGAAAAATCTGTTGCAATTTTAGACTCTAAGGTATAGAAAGAAGTGATTTTTCTAAAATATTATTTTCCGAATCGTGCCAAGAGGGTCTTTATCCGAGGGTTTGGCAGATTCTGTTTGTTTAAAAAAGATATTTTTTAATCTTCCGCACGCGGGGTTCATGGCAATCATGGCAGGATTGGTGCGGATTTGTAACCTAGGGATGAAAGCACAATGAAAGAATCTTATACGAGCAAGAGACGTGTAAGAAGAAACTTCGGCCGAATCGATGCCGTGTCGGATATGCCGAGTTTAATCGAAGTTCAAACCGGTTCCTATGCTGATTTTATCGAATCCGATAAAGAAAAAGGGCAGTGCGAATTCGGGTTGGAAGAAGTATTTAAATCTATTTTCCCCATTAAAGATTTTTCAGGCAGCGGCGAACTGGAGTTTGTCAAATACGAACTCGAAGAGCCGAAATATGATGTTGACGAGTGCATTAAGCGTGATATGACTTATGCCGCTCCGGTTAAGGCAACGCTGCGTCTGGTCGTTTGGGATATTGATGAGGCTACCGGAGCCAAATCAATCCATGACATCAAAGAGCAGGATGTTTATATGGGCGATATTCCGCTGATGACCGATAAAGGTACGTTTATTTTCAACGGTACCGAGCGTGTCGTCGTTTCACAGATGCACCGTTCTCCGGGTGTGTTCTTTGATCATGACAAAGGCAAGACCGTTGCTTCCGGTAAATATCTGTTTGCGGCCCGCATTATTCCTTATCGCGGTTCCTGGCTCGATTTTGAATTTGATGCCAAAGATTTGGTTTATGCCCGCATCGACCGTCGCCGCAAGCTGCCGGTTACTTCCATTCTGTATTCTTTGTATTCCAAAGAAACCGAAGACAAAATCAAAGAACTGAAAGCTCA
>USIK01000125.1 GCA_900554775.1 uncultured Oscillospiraceae bacterium | reverse complement strand
AGCAGAGCTCACAACTCTAACGGCTTCGCCGGAAGGCTCCAAGTTTGCTTCTTTAACTTTTGAGTCAATGTTATCTTCAAGATATTGCTTTAAAAGGCCCAAAATAGATTTCGAAAGCTCTTCGTTATATGCAAGTGCATAAACGTTGAAAACCATTGTGTTTTTATTCCTTTGAATTTTATAAAGATTTTTCACTGCTTGCACAGGCGGCAAATCTTTGAGATTTTGAGGGTTAAATTCGCTGTTTTTCTTCAAATATTCTTGAGAGTATTTTCCCATGAGGCCTTCATAAACATAATTTGCACAAGCATCAGTGCTTGCAAGAGCAATATAGTCATTCGGCAGCCCACGATAAAAATCATCGTCTTTGCTTTCAGTCTTTTCGCCTGAAATATTCGTTTGAACATAATAAGAACTCGAATAAGCATAAAGCGGCTCGCCTTCTTCGCTGCTTTCGTTTGAATTTTTAAGTTTGCTGTAAGTAAGGAAACCAAATAAAATTAAAAACAAAGCCAAAACCGCTGCAATTAAATTCCTGTTTTTCTTAACTACTACCCAAATGTCTTTTAATCCAAAATGTTCTAACATACTTCCGAGATATGCGAATTTCGCACTCTCTGTTCACAACCTTTCTTTATTAAAAACTAAAATTCATGCTTATTGCAAACCAGCTGATTTTTTAAACTGTAATTTTTTATCAGAAGCACCGCTCCCACAAAACACATTGCCAACGGAACATAAAACTGCAAGTAAACTATAAAGCTGATCCACGAAAGTGCGCAGCTGCGAGGGCAATAATAAATGCTTGTGAGAATTAAAAGCACCACAGTGCGCCCGAATTTTCCTTTTTTCACGAAATATATCATCGAAGAAAACACAAGCCCCAAGAAAATACTAAATATTATAATCCCGAAATAGCCCCAGTCAGCATAGGTGTCAAGCAAATAGCAAGAACCCCAGCCGTGGCCTTCCAAAAACCAACTTGGTGCGGCAGTATAGGCCATTCTATGCGCCAAAAGATTGCTATAAAGGCCAAGTGTTTTATTTTGGCCGCCCTCAAAAGCCTTCGTTCCAAAAAGCAAGTTTGAGATATTACTGTGCATCAAATAATCAAGAATTTCGCCGAAAGTGTAGTTAACAAACCCCGTATACTTTATTTTCGGCAAAGTTTTATAACCGATTTTAAGTATTTCAAATGAAACGCCTTGCTTGTAGAAAAAGTCAACTATCAAATCGAAAAAACCTTTGTAGGCCACTTTTTTGCCTTCTCTAATATAATTGTAAGCACCCAAAAACGCAATAACAGCCGGCGCCGAAACCAAAAAGGCCGTTTTCTCAAACTTGCCTATCCATCTTTTTTTGTTTTCAAGCGTTTCCCTTATAATGAAGTAAACGACCATGAAAAGCGCGTTGACAACCAGCTTGAACCTTGCGCCTATCAGGAAATAAGGGACTGCCGAAAAAACATAAAGGGAAAGCGGCAAAATGGCTTTTCTTTTGGTTGGCATCGTGGCTAAAAATATGCAAAGGAAATATTTGTTCATTGAAGCAATGGCATTCACGAAAAACGGCAACTGCGTCCTGAAAGAAACATATATTTCTTCATAATTTCTGCCGCGCATGTATAAAAACTTTTCAAGTTCAACCACGAAAAGCGAAAAAACACTTATATAAAACAGTGTAAGCGACACAAATTCAAGGGTTTTGGTGAAACTTTCTTCAGCAGAAGGGCTCAAAAGCATATTAATTTTCTTTGGTTTATTTTCACATTTTTCTATTATTTTCTCGCCGATTAAATATCCAACCCACAAAAAAATCATTGAAACATAAAGACTGCTAAGCGAAAAAAGATTTTCCGCCGTTTTATATTGCCACCACATGTCTTTGCGAAATAAATCTATAGTCGGACGACTTATCAAAAAAACAAACAAAACCAAATTGAAAACCAAAAACAAAAGCCGAGATTTCTTCATGCTGTAAACCACGTTGCAACCCCAAAGGATCAAAACGCCTATGAGCATTGTGTCATATGAAACATTTAAAAAACCAACAACATAAACCAAAAA
>USIK01000124.1 GCA_900554775.1 uncultured Oscillospiraceae bacterium | reverse complement strand
AGAAAGTTCATCTTCGTCTATAAAAATATTTTTCTTTTTTGCTTCATCAATCAGGTTTAGGCAAATTACCACATTTGACGTAATTTCCAAGATTTGAAGCGCAAGATTAAGGTTCCTTTCAATGCACGTTGCGTCCATAACGATAACAACTGCATCAGGTTTTTCAAAGCAAATGAAATTCCTTGCAATTTCTTCTTCAGGCGAGTTTGCAAGCAGCGAGTAAGTCCCAGGGATATCGACAAGTTTAAACTCTTTTTTATGAAAAGTATACTTGCCTTCGGCTTTTTCAACTGTTTTGCCAGGCCAGTTGCCGGTGTGCTGCCTGAGGCCCGTTAAAGCATTAAAAACCGTGCTTTTACCCACGTTTGGGTTCCCGGCAACAGCTATTGTTTTGATTTTTGATTTATTTTTTTTAGTTTTTGCCGGGTTTAGGAGGGTGGTTGTTTTCATTTGGCTGTCAGCTCCTAAATTCAAATTTTTTCTATTGTGATTTTTTTAGTGTATTCAGACCTCAGCGCAATGACGCTTCCGCGGATTAAATAAGCCGTTGGATCTCCCATAGGGCTTTTTTGAAGCACTTTCACATTAGTTCCAGGAATCATTCCAAGGTCGAGGATTCTTTCTTTTTCGGTTTTATTTAAATTTATTTCTTTAACTTTGCACTGGCTGCCCACAGGTGCTTGCCACAGTGAAGAAATTTTCAAGGTTTCACCTCCGAAACTTTGGTTATTTTTCTATTTATAAACTATGGTTTTCATGCTTAAAAAGTGAATAAAAAATGAAAAAGCACCCGCAAAATTGCAGATGCTGTAACCTTTATTTTATTGATTTTTAGGTAGCTGTTGTTGTGCTGCTTGGTGGGGCAGCCGCTGTAGTTGCGGCGTCTTTTTTCTCTTCTGGTTTTGTGCTGGAATTTGTTGCTTTATGTTTCCTAGCTTCTTTGTACATTTTCTCCAATTTTTCTAATTCATCTTCTTGCCCGCAAATTTTTACAATACTTGAGGGTTTACGTATGTTTATGATTATACTACTAAGTATACTTTTTAGTCCTTCTACGTTTCCGTTTTTGCTTTTTTTTATTTCATCGTTTAATTCTTTTAATTTGTTTTGTATGGTGCTTAATTGGACAATATTGCCACCACTTGGCATAGGAGACAATTGTTTTTTTACTATAGCGTAGTTTTTATCTATTATTTTATTAACATTATCTAATAATTTTTTAAAATCTTTTCTTTTTTCTTCGATAGTTTTGCTATTTTCTTTGTAAAATTTTTTATTATTACTTTCGTAAGAATCTACAAAGCCTTTAAATTTTTGAAGGTAACCTTTATAGCTGTCATCATTTACATTTACGTCATCTTGGCTTGAGTTAGGTTTTAGATCTTGAATATTTCTAAATGTTGTCTCCAAACTCTCTTTAAAACATTCTCCTTTTGGCATTGATTGAAGGTCTGGCGAAGAGGGAGCTATACTTTCATCGTTACTGTAATACAATATTGTTTTAAGATATCTCAAAAGAATGAATGAAGAAATAGGGTCAACTTTCAACGAAGATTTGTCATCATCAGAATATGATGATCTACCTTCAATTTCACTGAAAAAGTCTTCTTGGCGAATTATTTCTTTGAGTATGTCATATTGGAAATCGTAATTGTAGTTCATTGGTTCATTTTTAGTTCTTAAAAGCGGCAACAAAATTTTACCTACATTCTGAAAAACTTCATCTTTTGCGGTTTCTTGTGCGTCTTTATCGCTATTTTCGTTTGCGTCTTTATCGCTATTTTTATTTTGAGAAATATTAGTGTGTATATCGAAAAGCGCATTTCTTAGCATTGTTTCAATTTCTTCAGAATATTCAAACCTGTTAAGAGCAATTATTTTGTCTAAATACGTTTTTTGCATGCTTATTTCAGCGGCTCTTGCCTTGCTTACTTCATTGGCGTTTTTCTTGATTTCGTCTATGTTTGTAGCAACGACATCCAAATCCTTTTTATTGCCCACTAAGCCTCTTTGAATAGTTTTAATGGAATTAAAATTACGAACCAATTCCTTAATTGGATTGTTCTGACTTGATA
>USIK01000123.1 GCA_900554775.1 uncultured Oscillospiraceae bacterium | reverse complement strand
TTGCCTGAGTTTTGTAACTCCGTCGACTAAATAGCAAATATCCGAACCGAAAAGCTCCTCGATATCTTTCTTTTAGACAGAAGTATCTTCAACAACATCATGAAGAAGCGCCGCAACCACGGAGTCGATGTCCATGCCGAGCTCAACAAGTATGTAAGCAACTGAAACAGGGTGCAAAATGTACGGGATTCCCGAAACACTTTTTTGATTCTTATGAGCTTCTTTTGCAACGTTGTAAGCTTTGTCGATTAAATTAAGATTATATTTCTTCCCGCTGCGGTCAATTAAATTTAAAAGTTCTTCGTAAGTGTTATAACCCCTATATTCACTCATTTAACTCACTTCTTTCATTTCATTTAATTGCTTCAAAACCTCGGAATCTTCCAAATTAACCTTGCTTTCGCTTTTAATCACATCCACATTAAATTCGTCGCCAAACCACGTCGTATTAACAAGGATCATTTCATCAAGCACGTCTAAAATAACATAAATCTTGCCGCAGTGCAAAGTATTCCCAAAAATCTTATGGCTCATTATGTCAGCTCGCAACCTGCCGCCTTTGAGGATATACCTGTAAACTTTGGCAAATTCCTCTCTAACCGGCCTTAAAAGAAAAATTTCGTTTTCGCTTAGTTTCTCATTTCTTTTGAATTTTTCATAAATGCTCTTTTGCAAAATCGCGGTTTTAACGTCAGTGCCCGAAGGTTTTACATCCACTATAAAAGCCGAAACCGTAACTTTCGACCTAAAAACATTCTTGTGAAGAGTAAAAGCAGCGTCAACGATCTCACCTTTTTTGAATAAAAATTCTTCGCTCGGTTTGTTAAAATAAAGCATCTCAACACGCCTTCCGCCACTTTTGAAAACGAGCTTCATATGCCCACCTTTGCCAATGCTTATTATACTTTCGATTCTTAAATTATTCATGCAAAAAATGGGTTCTGGGTTTCCATTTCCAAAAGGCTCAAGGGAATCAAGCGCCTCGGCAGTGGCAACTGAAAAAGAAAATATATCAAGCTCCAAATCAACGAAAAGATCCGGCACGCTCGGAGGGTTACTCGCAGTGCTCCTAAGAACCATTTTTGAAAAATCTTCGATGTCTTTGGTTTTAAGGTTAATCCCCGCGGCAAGAGTGTGCCCGCCGAATTTGGTTAGATAATCTTTTCCCGCCAGAATAGTGTCATAAATCGAAAAGCCCTCAACGCTCCTGCACGAACCCCTTGCTTCATCGCCCGAAAAAGAAATTATAATGCTGGGTTTGCCGTATTTATCAGTGATTTTCGAAGCAACTATTCCAACAACACCATGGTGCCAGCCTTCGCCCGAAACGATAATGATATTTTCAAATTTCTTCGCAGGATTCTTATCTATTTCTTCTTCCACGGCTTTTAAAATATCTTTTTCAATTTCTTTTCTGGCGGAATTAAGGTTTTCAAGCTCAAGGCAAAGCTCGCTGCACTCGGTTTCATCTTCAGCAATAAAAAGTTTAATCGCGGTTTGCGCCGATTCAATCCTTCCGCTGGCGTTAACTCTTGGAACAGCCTTGAAAGCAAGATCCGTCGAGCAAAGGCTTCCGCTTTTGAGACCTACTGCGTCCATGAGAGCCTTCACGCCTTTAATTTTAGAATGTTGAATAGATTCAAGGCCTTTTTTAACGATCCTTCTCGATTGACCAAACATCGGCATCGAATCCCCGATGGTCCCCAAAACCGCTAAATCAATGTAGCTTTCTTCTGCTCCCATAGCCTGGACAAGCTTATAAACAACACCCACGCCCGAAAAATCCGTGCTTTTGCTCAGCCAGGTTTCCCTGCAAGGGTTAACGATCGCGTCAGCTCCCGGCAAAACTTCAGGAAGCTGATGGTGGTCGGTTATAACTACCTTCATTCCAAGCTCTTTTGCAAGCTTAACTTCATCATAAGCCGAAACGCCGTTATCCACCGTGATAAGAAGCTTCACGCCTTCGTTTGCAAGCTTTTTAACAGCCTCCAAATTAAGCCCATAGCCCTCGGTTTCACGGTTTGGAATATAATAAGCAACTTCGGCGCCTTTGCTTTTCAAAAAGTTATAAAGAAGCGCAGTTGAAGTTATTCCGTCAGCG
>USIK01000122.1 GCA_900554775.1 uncultured Oscillospiraceae bacterium | reverse complement strand
CTGTAAACGAATATATAGTAGGCAGGAATGCAGTTAAAGAGGCGCTAAAATCCGGCAGAATAATAGACTGCATCATGATTAGCGAAAATGCAAGAGCTGTTTCTGAAATAATAAATTTGGCAAAAAGCAAAAACATAACGGTAAAAAAAGTTAATAAATCCGTTTTGGATTCTTTCGGGAATTTTAACCACCAAGGAATAGCAGCGCTGGTTGGCGCAAAGGCTTCTTCGAGCATTGACGAAATCCTGGCCCTTGCTGAGAAAAGAAACGAAAAGCCTTTCGTTATAATCGCCGATGGAATCGAAGACCCGCATAATCTCGGCGCTATAGTAAGAACTGCGGAGTGCGTTGGCGCCCACGGTGTTATAGTCCCGAAAAGAAGAGCCTCCGGCCTTACCCTTGCGGTTGAAAAATCTTCTGCTGGCGCTTTGGAGCATATGCTCGTTGCCAAAGTTAATAATATTTCTTCTGCGATTGACGAGCTTAAAGATAAAGGCCTTTGGATTTACGGCGCTGACATGCTGGGCAAAAACTGGACGAGCGAAGATCTAACTGGAGCGGTTGGAATCGTTATTGGCTCAGAGGGAAGAGGAATAAGCGAGAATGTTAGAAAAAAATGCGATTTTATTCTTTCTCTTCCAATGAAAGGCAAGGTTAACTCGCTTAACGCTTCTGTTGCCGCTGGAGTTTTAATGTATGAAGTTTGCAGGCAAAGGCTTTAATCAGTAAAGTTTTAGCATGTAAACTATAAGCCCATAAATCATAGACGAAATTGTTCCATAAACGATTACAGGTCCGGCCATTATGAACATTTTTGCGCCTATTCCAAAAACGTGACCTTCGCTTTTGAACTCAATTGCCGGAGCGGTTATTGAGTTTGAAAAGCCTGTGATCGGAACGATTGTTCCGGCGCCTGCGTGCTTTGCAATCACGCCATACCAGTTTATGGCTGTTAGAAACGAAGCCACGGCTATCAAAGTGATTGAAGTCCAGGTGCTTGCGTCTTTTTTGCTAAGGCTGAAGTCCATCATGTAAATATTGGTTAGTGCTTGGCCCACCGCGCAAATGAAGCCTCCTGAAATAAATGCCATGAAAAGGTCTTTCCAGATCGGGCTTGCCGGCGAGCTTTTTCCGGTCATTTGACTGTACTGTTTTTTTGAAACTTTCATTTAAATATCACATCCTTCTTTTTTATTATTTCCTGCGGTTTTTCTACATATACATTTTGATATTCAAAGGGGAAAATTTAATGCAAGAAACTCTCTACAAAGCGCTGCTTGACTACAAAAGCTTGGGCAGGTCTTCGTTTCATACACCCGGGCATAAAAATAATTTTTATAGTAAAATTGAACTTTTAAGCCTTGATTACACTGAGCTCCCGATGACTGACAGCCTTTACGAAGCAAATGGAGCGATTAAAGCTTCAGAAGAGAAAGTGAGCAAACTTTACGGCAGCAAGGCGTCGTTTTTTTCTTCGGGCGGGAATACTCTTTGCATGCAAGCTATGATAAGGCTCTGCGCAGGAAGAGGCGAAAAAATCATTTGCGATAGGCTGGTTCACCGCTCGGCGGTTTCGGCCATGGCTCTTTTAGGGATAGAACCCATTTGGGTTAAAAGAAACTTCAAAAATGGCATCGCGTGGGACATTGACATAAAAGATCTTGAAAGCAAACTGGCGGAAAACAAAGATGCCAAGGCTTTTTATCTAACGAGCCCGAATTATTTTGGCGTTATGCAAGATATTTCTTTGATTTCAAAGGTTTGCAGTCGGTTTGGAATTCCTGTGATAGTTGATAACGCTCACGGTGCGCACCTTAAATTTTTGGGGCTTCACCCGCTTGATTTCGGCGCAGCAATGACTGCTGATTCTGCTCACAAAACGCTCCCGGTTTTGACTGCTGGTGCGTGGCTCCATGTGAATGAAGAAAAATTCAAGAATAAAGCCAAGTCCGCTATGGCGCTTTTCGGTTCGACTAGCCCTTCTTACCCGATCATGGCCTCGCTTGACATCGCAAGATGCTGGCTTGAAAAAAACGGCGAGAAGCAGTACAAAGCTTTGACGGAAAAAGTGAGCGATTTAAAAAAGCTTTCTAACGTGAAAGATATGTTTT
>USIK01000121.1 GCA_900554775.1 uncultured Oscillospiraceae bacterium | reverse complement strand
CAACCAAAATTCTCGAACCGTAAGGGATAAGCTTAGGGTTAACCGCTACGGTAACTCCCTCAACAGGTCTTGCGCCAGTTGATGTTCTAGCTCCAGCCGAAGCTGTATAGGCCGTTGCTGAGCCGTAAATAACCTTGGAAACTTCCTTTTTATCAGAAGTACTTGAAACTGCCGCCTTTGCAGGTTCAGCTGCAGGAGCTGACGCAACTTTTTTAGTTCCTTTAACCATAACTTTTGCTACAGGCTCAGAAATGATTGTGTCGCTTAAAATTTCTTCGTCAACAACTTCGCCATTTTGAATTTTCTGCTTAATTTTGAGCTCATGCTGGCCGTCTTTGCCTTCTTCCAAAACTTTGGTTTCGCCTTCGTTCATCGAGCTGCTTGTGTTAACCACAACTTCTCTTTCGATAGTTTCAGTTCTAACAACTTCTTCGAACTTAATGTTGCCAACTTCAATTTTCATTCCGTCATAAATTTTGCTCGAAACATCCTCGCTAACGCTGTCATCTTCGCCGAGGTTCACTCTCATGTGGTTAAGAACGTCTTGAACAGTGTAGCTCTTCGGCATCAAAATCTCTTTTTCCTCACCGTTTGCACAAAGGATAACCTTAACTCTTTGAACAACCGAAATGTTCATATCTTTTGAGAGCGGAGCGCTAAGCGGGAGGCTCACGATGTCGTTCTCGCCAACTTCAATTCCCAGGCTTTTAAGAGCGTCTGAAACGGTTCCTTCAGTCATTTTAACGGTGCATTTTTTCGTTCCGTTCAAAATTGTTATGTCAAAAGCTCTTCTAACATTCACTTTGAGCGAACCATCTGCGTCGTCGAATTTCTCGACTATATCTCTGTCTGAAACTGTTACTCCAACGCTTCCGAGAATGCTGTCAACGTTGTTATCCAAAGTGACTGAATGTATGGTGCTGTCATCAACATTTACATACACATCGCGTGCAAACGTTTCAACTGAGAAAATCGAAGCTGCACACAAGCTTCCCATCAATACTACCGAGCCAACCTTTTTAGCCGGGCCTTTTATATCAAAAGTCACTGTAAATACCTCCTGACAATGCATAAATACAAATTTTCAATAATAGTTCGTGTATTTTGCCATTATTTTCAAAATTTCAAGATTTTCGAACTTCTAAAAGCTCGACACTTACACTATGATATTAATCATTTTGTTTATTGTCAAGCGTATTGAAATAAAATTTTTATGAATAATAACGAATACTTTAAACATTCTTATAGTAATTTTACACTAAAATAAGATAATTTCAAGTAAAATATTTATGCATATAGAAACATTAATCTATTTTACATATTTGTGAATTTGTGTAAATCTCTGAAATCAAATGGTTACATATTAGTTACAAATAATTACACCTATTTACGTTAAGCAATCTTCTACACCTGCAGCACACCTGAGATTATCAAAAAAGTATGTCTGCGAATATAATAAACAATAATGACAATTTTTTAATTTTTACAAATCGGAGGTACAAAAATGCCTACTCAAATATACAACACCGCCTCACTAAGCTTTGAATGCGGTACTCAAAAAGGCTTTGTTTCATCTAATATAGCCGTCACCACAATGCAAGAAGCCGTGAGCGTTTCCAAAACCTCACTGAGCGACTCTTACTTTCAATCAAGCGAAATTCCCTTTATTATCGAAATAACTAACAATGGTTTCGAAGAAATTAAAAATCTAACTGTTCAAGACAACCTCGGAAGCTACACTTTAAACCAAAGCATCTGCGGCAGCAAGTTCACTCCTTTAACTTACATCGGCCCTTCTCTTTTATATATAGCAGGAAAATTCAGCTCAAATTTGACTCCAACTACTCTGCAAAGCAAAATAGAATTCAAAATTGAAAGCATCCCGGCGAAATCGACCGCTCTGATAATTTACAAAACAACCACGAACGAATTTTCCCCGCTTGCTTTGGATTCCGAAATAACAAACACCGTAACGGTAACGTCCGAAAACCTTTCTAATATTAAGGAAGCTTCCTCTACAGTGAAGGTTAAAAACAGCGCTGACATAAAAATAATCAAAAACATGAGCCCGAACCCTGTGCTTGCCGGCGAAAAAATAACTTATAGCTTTTCCTTATATAATTATGGCAACACAGAAG
>USIK01000120.1 GCA_900554775.1 uncultured Oscillospiraceae bacterium | reverse complement strand
GGTTTCGGATTCAAAAGGCAAAGAATCCGAAAGAAGATTTTCGGCAATGAAAAATTCTTCAGATGGATTTTATCTTTCGCAGGAAGACTTGGAAATTAGAGGCCCAGGAGACTTTTTCGGCGTGAGCCAGCATGGAGTTCCGAATATAAAAATGGTAACTAAATTTGAAGACATGCCGGTTGTTAAGAAAGCTCAGGAATTTGCAGGTGAGTTTTTTGAGCTTATTGATGAGCCTGAATTTGCAAAAATAAAAGAGAAACTGGAAAAAATCCAAAACAATGACGGCAAAATAATTTTCTAGCTAAGGGGTGATTTTTTGTTTTCAGTTGGAATTGACATGGTCGAAATTTCAAGGATTGAGAAATCTATGAAGAGGCCTGGCTTTTTGAAGTTTGTTTTCAGTGAAGAGGAAATATTTTATTTTGAAAAAAATAAATTCCCTTGCCAAAGCATAGCGGCAGCATTTTGCGCTAAAGAGGCCTTTTCGAAAGCCATGGGAACAGGCCTGAGATGCTTTAAACTAAAAGAAGTCCAGCTTCTGCATAATGATCTCGGCGCGCCGTATATTTCTTTAAAAGGAAACGCAAAAAAACTTTTTAGCGGTAAGATAGCTAATATCTCGGTAAGTTTGACTCACACGAAGAATTATGCTTCGGCAGTAGTTTTATGTGAAAAAATTAACTAAGGAGGAATTTAGCATGGAAAAATATCAATACATGAGCCTTGTAACTGAAGAAATGGTTAAATATAAACTCCCAAAAAGATGCGAATATTTCCACAAAGGAAATTTCGGCAAGCTTTTCGCGGTTTGTGGCAGCAAGAACATGCCTGGAGCGGCTTTGTTTGTTATAAATGCGGCAATAAAAACCGGCGTTGGAATGCTAAGAGCGTGCGTTGTGCCCTCGGTTTACAAGAAAATTGAAAATTTTGAGCCCACGTTTTTCATCGCAGGCGAAGATGAAGAAGGCTTCATGACTAAAGAATCTTTAAGCAAAATGATAGCGGAGCTTAATTCCTGCACGGCTGCGGTTGTGGGCCCTGGGCTTGGCCTTAATGAAAATACTATGGAGATAGTTTATGAAATAATAAGGAAGTCTGAAATTCCGCTGGTTATTGATGCTGACGGAATAAATGCCGTTTCGCAGAATATAGATGTATTGAAAGAATCTAAATGCAAAATTATCCTAACGCCGCATTTTAAAGAAATGTCTCGCCTTAGCGGTCTTAGCATTGAAGAAATCAAGAAAGATAAAATTCAGTGCGCGAGTGAGTTTGCCCGTAATTATGGCGTCACAGTAGTTTTAAAAGGCCCAAAAACCGTTATTTGCGACGAAAACGAGAATATATTCGTTAGCAATGCGGGCAACGTTGGAATGGCCAAAGGCGGCAGTGGAGATGTTCTTGCGGGAATTATAGGTTCTTTGGCAGCTCAAGGGGTCTCGCTTCTTGATGCGGGAATTTGCGGGGTTTTTATTCATGGTTTGGCAGGAGACCTGTGCAAAGAAGATTATTCAAGTGTTTCAATGACTCCCACGGATATTATAAGAAAGCTGCCTGAAATATTTTTGAATTTCGGATTGTAAGGTGATTTCTTGAAAAAATTTCTTGCTATGTTTTGCGTTTTATCGGCGCCTTTTTTCCTGGCGGGTTGCCAAAACGCGGTAGATAGCCAAATTCCTAAAATTGATGCAAATATTGAAAGCAACGTTAAAATTTCTTCCCAGGAAACGGAGTATAGTTTCAAAGTTTTTCATTCCCCGGAGGGCCTGACTACGGTTAGCTTTATTTCTCCGCAGAATTTGAAAGATTTCACTATTTCACGCAACGGTGGAAAATTTGAAGTGACTCAAGGCGGCCTTCAAGCAGAATATATGAAAGACCCTTTGCCGCAAAATGCTGCGGTTAAGTATTTTATGGACGTTTTGGACGCTCTTAGTAGCGAAGAAAGGAATTTTAATTTGAAAAAGCAAGAAGAAGGCGAAAAAACCTATAAAGGAACGATTGAAAACAGCGAATGCGAGGTCGTTTTGAATAACAAAGGAAATATAATAAGGATTTCTGCGCAAAATCCGGCAATGGAAGCTGAGTTTGAAGGATAACCGAAAATATATTGCAAATTGATGGCATTTTTGCAATAATGTTGAAACAAAATGTTAAAAAGTTACGAAGTGAAAAAATATTGAG
>USIK01000119.1 GCA_900554775.1 uncultured Oscillospiraceae bacterium | reverse complement strand
TTAAAATTGACTTCTTTCTTGCTTTTTGATGAAATTGCAAAAAACACTGCAGCGAAAATCGCAATGATAAGGGCGCCTAGGAGCAAGAAAGTTTTCTTCGTCATTTTTGTTTTAATTTTTTCAATCATTGTTATGACCTCCTAAATTACAATAAAGCCATTTTAGATAATTATATTCAAAAGGAGTAATTTTTTCAATACTTTTCTTGATAAATGTAATTTATTTTCAAAATTTTAATAAAAATACCGATGAAATTAATCATCGGTAAATTATTTATTCTCTTAAATCCCAGTATTTTATTTTCCCGGTGTTCATGCTTAGGTGCAGTTCTATTCCTTTGTTTTCGTCCTGCTCCAGGCCTTTTGGAGGTAGAAATCTTACTTTCCATCTACCCTCTTCACCCAAAACTCCCATAACGGGATACTCTTCTACTTTAGAATCACCGAAAATCCATTTAGCGGTTTCTGAGGCTATTTCTAGCGCTTCTTCGGGTGCATGTGGAATTTTAGCATAAAGCAAATTGTAAGCTTGAACTTTCAGGCTCGGCATCCCGTATGTAGACATTCCAAAAAACATATTAGCTTCCCCCTACTTTTTGATGTTAGGCTTTTTCAAGAGCATAGCGGTCGCTAACTTTCTTTTCAACTGCTTCAAGCAATTTGCTTGCGTAAACTCCTTTGCCTTGCTTTGCGTTTTTCAAAATCGAGCAAGCTTTTTGTGGGTCAGGAGTTTTAGCATCAAATAGCTCATGCCTTGCCTGGAAAATAGGCTCGTATGCTCCTTCTCTGTTAAGCATAACTTTAAATATACTATTCCCCCTGAACATATCAAGTGCAACTTCAAAGGATAATTTCAGCAGAGGCATTTTTTCCACCAATTCAAGTTTCTTCTCGAATTTTGATTTATACTTAGAGTTTGCCTCTAGAATATCATCAAGGCCGAATTCTGACTTTTCAATTATTGAATTCATCAAAACTTTTTGGCGGGTTGAATCGCTGCATTTTTTGTATATTTCACTAATGGACTCTTTCAAGTTTTCTTTTGTTATCTTTTTAACGTTATAGCTGGCATCAGAAATATAAATGCCATCTTCAAGGTTCGCAAGCTGGCTCAGCGAGCAGTTTTCACCATTGTAGTAATAATGGTAAACGTCGTCTGTGTCGCCTTTAAGGCTGTGGTCCCTGTGGCCATAAACGCTTTCGTGGTCGCCCGGGAGAATTATAACAACGTTTGCATTTTTAATCTCTTGAGGGGTGTAAAAAACCTTTTTGTCATCCATTGTATAAACAACAACGCTCTTGTTATCCGCTTTTCCTTCAGCGAGCTCCATTTTAACATTATCTTTAAAGTGCATTGGCCCTGGAACAGGGTCGAGCGTTATGAGATTAATTTTAACGTTTTCATTATCTTTAAATTCCTCTCTTATTTTTTCAGCAACCCTAGTTGCGGCAACGCCTCCGCGTGAATGCCCTGCAATTTCAACCTCAATTTTTTCCGTAGGGTCTTCTTCCATCAAATCCATAATATCATTCGAAAGAATCTCAACGCCTCTTTTGAAGTTTTTCTCTATTGTGTAGTTCCCTTGGTCAAGACTAATTTTTGACAAAGAACCCGGGAAATAATATGAAAATGAATCTCCATCTCTTACATAAACAACATTTTTGTGGTTTTCATACAAAGGTTTAGGGTCATTTAAATAGTCCCAGTGCCTTGGTCTTATACTCGTTCCTGCGAAAAAAGCTCTTAACATAATTATCACCTTTCTATTTCTTATTTATTTTTCATTCTTTCTTCGTTTATCTTTAAAAGCTCTTCTGTGAACCATGCACTTCCAATGGCGTCGTCATAGCTCACGACATTTGCTTTGTTTTTGAAATCTTCGTTTTCGAGAAGATAAGTATAATTGCTTCTTGATTTATTAGCTGCGTACTTAAGCGGGTACCAGTAACTTCCAAGCGAAACAAAATCTTTCACAGTTGCACAATGTGTGGGAGTTATTTTGTGAAGAACTCTGCTGCTGTTTTGGTTGTATTCATAATTTTTATTCAAGTTTTTAATTTCATTGTCAAGCATAACTTTTTCATCCCGGTTTTCTCTTTGCGCGCCGTTGTATATGTCAGTTATGGTTTTATAGTCCGCCTCCACAAACATCAGTAAATTCTTACCTGATTTTCTAATTTCGCCAAATGTTTTGTCGCCTACTTTACCGCCTGTGTAGTAATTATATTTTTCCAGCTCTTTAA
>USIK01000118.1 GCA_900554775.1 uncultured Oscillospiraceae bacterium | reverse complement strand
TGCAAATGGAGGTGTGAAATCCGCATACGAGTGGTTCAATGGTTTTATGGGCCTGGTACTCGGAATTCTTATCGGAACCTTTATTCTTGGAGCATTTACCAAAGTGGCTAACACATTTGGTGCAACTGCTGCATTTATTGCAGCATCAGCAGTGATGGTATATATTAAATATTTTGTTCTTCACTGTTATTTCCTCCAATCTTCATCTTATTAACCCAAAAAAACTATCCATATTATACCATTTGATTGCGCTTTCGTCAACAAACGACATTTAGAAAAATAATTTTTGCGAATATTTTTTTGATTACTCCACAGAATATATTTAAAACATTTAGGAGTGATTATTTTGCATGAAAGCATATCTCAAGCAGCAATTCATTCGATAATTTCAGTAATTATCCTTTTCATTTTCACGCGAATGGCCGGCAAAAAGCAGATATCTCAGCTCAGCTTTTTCCATTATGTCATAGGGATTTCAATAGGTTCCATTGCAGCAGCTTTTGCAGTTGACCTTGACATAGACTTCCCGGAATTCATCACTAGCGTTATAATATACGGTTTGTTCCCGCTGATTCTTTCGTGGATAAGCATTAAAAGCCAAATCGGAAGAAAAATCCTCAATGGTGCGCCAACTTTGCTTATTGAGGACGGAAAAATAATAGAAGAAAACTTGAGAAAAACCAGAATTAACATCAACGAACTTTTGGAAGAATGTAGGCTCAAAAACGCTTTTAATATATCTGAAGTTGAATTTGCGATTCTTGAAACGAATGGCGAAGTGAGCGTTCAAATGAAGCCAGAAAGCTTGCCGCTCACTCCGAAAGACGTTAAAATTCCAACTCAGTATAAAGGCATTTGCTCGAACATGATTATAGACGGCACAGTTTTGGAAGAGAACATGAAAATAATGAACAAAAGCCAAGATTGGCTTAAAACAGAGCTCGAAAAGAAGGACATTAAAAGCGCTAAAGACGTTTTGCTTGCTTTCATTGACAGCTCAGATAACTTTTATGTTTACAAGAAAAACGACAACCCCAAAACCACACCTACAATATAGGGTATAAAATTAGTCCGCTCCTTCGGGTGATCATAAAGGAGCGGATTCCCATTTGCTTTATTAAAATTAAAACGCCCGGACCGCTAGTCCAGGCGTACTATTATTTTCTGCCAACCGTAGTGTTATCTTTGGTTCTTTCTTGAAGCTCTTTTATTGGGTTTTCTTTTGTTTCGAACCTGTAATCCTCGCCGTTTTTTTGAATGTAATTTTCAATGACTTCGTGCGAAGGGACATCGCCCACACTCTTATTTATTTTATTTTGGAATTTAAAGAAATCGGCCTCTTTTGGGAGCGATGAAACCTGAATGTAGCCTTCTTTATCAGCAGTGTTATTCACCGTGTTTACAAGAATATCCCTAACATATTCAACATTAGGTTCAAGCTTCAAAAGTTCCGGGAAGTTACCATCCGGGATGACTTGCTGCCACTGTTTGTTTTCGTATTTTTGCAAAAGTTCGGCCGCTTTGTGAAGATGCGCCACTTCCTGCTGAAAATGTTGCTCCCATATCTTTTTAATTTGCGAGTCTGTTTCATAATTAAAGCAAGAATAATACAAATAGCACTCAGTGTATTCATGGCAAAGCAAATTCTCAAGCCAGGTCATGTTAGTATCAAGCAAGCAGCCATATTGCGTTACGTGCTCTTCTTCAACTAAGCCTATTTCTTGATAAAGCCTTCTTCCTATATCCGAAGTGTAAAAACCCGCAATATTCATGTAGTAATTCATTGTTTGCTGCTCGGCAGCCGTGATTATAGCAACGTTTAATTTTGTTATTGGATCAGCTTTTTTGGAATTTATGTGATTTCTCACGTTGTCATAAGGGTGCCTGTGGTGAGAAATCGTGGGTCTGCCTGGCATGATTTCAGTGTATCTTCCGACTAATTTTTCAGCGTGAATTCCATGCTCGGCCTCGAGCAAATCAGCGTAGCGATAAAGATGATCAAAATCCTCCAAAAGCGCAAAATCAAGAGCAGATTTCACGTTTTTGTCAGGTTCACTTTTAGCAAGAGCGACCGTTAAGTCAACCGCTAGCTGCTCATAACCTATGGTCGTTTCAAGGATTGTTTCGTCTATCGGTTTAAGCGAAGCTATTTTCATTTGCTGCTGCTTTTCGATATATCTTAACATTGCAAGCTCTCTGCGAAGGTCGTTATTACCGCAGTTCCTTGAAAATTGGTGAGAAAACCAGTTGGCCTCAAATTCCGTACCATTCATAAGAATTATGCGCGTTTTGGTATAAGGGTCAACCTCATTTTTATCGTAAGAGTAA
>USIK01000117.1 GCA_900554775.1 uncultured Oscillospiraceae bacterium | reverse complement strand
ATTTTTACTATGGAGTCATGGGTTCGAGCTAAACCGCTAACGCACTCATGAAAAAATTTAATATCGAAGAATGAGGCAAGAAAGTTCTTCTTTTAAAGCCAAGCCTTGACACAAGAAACGGCAAGACTTTGATTAAATCAAGAATAGGGCTTTCGAGCGAAGCTATATATTTAGATAGAAACGTAACAATAAAAGAAGCGATAAAAGGCCTTGAATGCGACATTATAATAGTAGATGAAGCGCAGTTTTTATCCGAAGCGCAGGTTGACGAATTAAGAGAAATGGCCGACAACGGAACAATGGTAATGTGCTACGGGCTTAAAACCGATTACACAGGCCACTTGTTCGAAGGCTCAAAAAGAATAGTCGAAGTCTGCGACACAATGAGAGAAATTCAATCAATGTGCTCAAGATGCAGAACAAAAGCTATAATAAACGCAAGATACTCCGGGAATAAAGTTCTTTACAGCGGCGAGATAATCGACATTGGCGGAGAAGACAAATACATAACCCTTTGCCACAAATGCTGGCGCAAAGGCACAGTTTAAAAACTTAGATTTTAAATTTTAATGATTAGAGGGCAACCATAAAAAGTCGGAAATTATTCGGCGCGATTACCCTCTTATCATGCTTTTTATATATAAAGAAATAATCAGAGGTGACATGATTGAACTCAAGCATTGAAAAAAACGATTTTGAAGAAAATAAATTACATTACAGTCTCGAAGCAGAACAATCGGTTTTAGGGTCAGTTCTGATAGATTCTTCATGCCTTGACAGAATCGCAGAAATTCTAACTCATGCCGATTATTTTTACATCTCAAGCCACAAAAAGATTTATTCATTAATGCTTGAAATGTTCACTTCGGGCCAGCCTGTAGACTATATCACGCTGCTTGACAGGCTCAAAACCGAAGACGACACAGTCAATTACAAATCTTACTTATTGCAGCTTGCGCAGGTAGTTCCTTCGATTTCAAATGTTGAATTTTACGCTGAAATCGTGAGAGATAAATACAACGTTAGAATCCTTGTAAACACAGCGCATGAGATCATAGATAACGCCTCAGCAGCTGAAACAAACCCCTCGGAACTTCTTAACTATGCCGAGCAAAAGATTTTTGACATCCGCCGAGGCAAAGAAACCAAAGGCCTGCAAAGAATAAACGAAATCGTCCTGCAAACCTTCGACAGACTTGACTATTTGAACTCCCAAACTGATTATGAATACAGCGGTGTTCCGACTGGAATTAAAGATCTCGACAGAGTAATAATGGGTCTTAACAAAACGGATCTTATCCTCCTTGCTTCCAGACCAGGTATGGGAAAAACCAGCTTCTCGCTTAACATTGCCCACCACGTTGGCGTCGTTAAAGAAAAAAAGGTTGCGTTTTTCTCGCTTGAAATGTCAAAAGAGCAGCTCGTTTCAAGAATGCTTTCGGCTGAAGCGAGAGTGCCCGGCCAAACACTTAGAATGGGTAAACTGACCGACGACGAATGGGCTAGACTCATCGAGGCAGGAGACATCTTATCAAAAGCACCAATTTACATAGACGACACACCGGGGATAACAATCCCTGAAATGAAAGCAAGGCTAAGGCGACTTGGCGGGGCTGATTTAATCATAATCGACTATTTGCAGCTCATGTCCAGCCCTAAAAATATTTCAAACCGTGTTCAAGAAATCTCGGAAATAACAAGGAACCTTAAAATCCTGGCAAAAGAGCTCGATGCCCCACTGCTAACGCTTTCGCAGCTTTCAAGGGCGAGCGAACAAAGAACTGACCACAAGCCGGTTCTTTCGGACCTTAGAGATTCGGGTTCAATCGAGCAGGATGCTGACATCGTGCTTTTCCTTTATAGGGAAGGATATTATGCAAACGGCGAAGTTTCAGAAAACTGCAACAAAAACAACGGCGAATGCATAGTCGCGAAAAACAGGCACGGCGAAACCCGTTCCGTACCGCTACATTGGCAAGGTGAATTCATGCGGTACACTGCTCGGGAGGTTTCGTCAAGTGATTTCTAAAATTTTGAAAACGATTTCTGAGCACAAAATGCTTGAAAAAACCAAAAAAGTCGTGATTGGCCTTTCGGGCGGTGCGGATTCAGTGAGCTTAACGCATGCGCTTTTGAAAATAAGCAAAGAAAAAAACTTCGAAATAGAAGCGGTGCATGTGAACCACGGGATTCGAGGCAGCGAAGCCGAAAGAGACGAAAATTTTTCGAAGGATTTTTGCCAAAAGCTAGGAATTAAACTAACCGTTAGGAAGATTTGCGTCCCGGAAATTGCGAAAAAGCTCTAAATTAGCACTGAAGAAGCCGGCAGAATGGCAAGATATAAAATTATAAATGAAATTGCCGG
>USIK01000116.1 GCA_900554775.1 uncultured Oscillospiraceae bacterium | reverse complement strand
ACATTATTCTTGCAGTCGTCCTCGTTAAGCTTAACATTAAGAACATCGACTTTTTATTTCCCGTATTTTGCGGTTTGGATTACTTCTACCGAAACCCCCGGAGGAACCATGCATTTGTGAACAATTATCGAAGTTTCCGTGCACGAAGCATAAACTGTTCCTTGAGCTAAAATATCGCCTTTTTTAACCAAAATTTCAGTTTCCCAGAGTTTTTCTGTGTCAAGCGGTTCAACGCTTGCTCCCCTTGAAATGAAGGCTCCGCTTTGCTCTTCGATGGCTTTGAGCGGGCGCTCTATTCCGTCGAAAATGTTGTCAAGAAGCCCAGGCCCGAGGCAAACTTTCATTGGTCCGCCGGTACCTTCAACTATTTCACCGGGTTTAAGGCCGGTGGTTTCTTCGTAAACCTGAATTGTCGTTAACTCATCGGTTATACCGATAACTTCACCTATCAACCGGCAGGAACCAACGTAAACCATTTCCATCATGGAAAACGATTTTGTGTTCTTCACCGTGACGACAGGACCGTTTATTCCATATATCACATTTTTTTCATTCATATTAATCAAAGAAGCGTATAGCATATAACTAAACGCTTATCCTCCCAGTTTAAAATATTTATATACCTAAACCAATAAAATTCCAAAATTTTCTATAGCCCAGTCTTCTTGTTCATGAAGCTTGGTGTCTAAAGTTTCGTCAACCATTATGCCTTGTTCACGGCTGTAACCTCTTATTCCGCCGATTTCAATGTCTTTAGCTTTCACGATTTCGCACTTTTTACCAAAAGCTTTTCGAATCAAGTCCTCGTGCTTAAAATCATCTTCCTTTATGAAAAGAATAGTGTCGTCTTTGTTTAAAACCTCTGCAATTCTGCTTGCAAAGTGCTTAAGAGAATTTTCATATTCGCTTTTTTTAGTGAATTCAATGAGCTTTTTCTTGCAATCTGTGAACATATCTTCCATGATTTCTTTTCTTTTGCGGAAGAATTTTTTCCTCTCTTCAATTTCCTTTCTGGAAACCTCAATGAAAACTTTATTTTTCATGGCAATGAGCTTTTTGTTAATCATTGCGTTTACGTCTTTTGTTATTTCTTCCTCGGCTTTTTTTAGTTCCGCTTCTTCTTGCTTTTTCATGTCTTCGATTGTGTCTTTGCGTTTTCTTTTTGTGTATTTATCAAGAGTGTCGAGGAAGTTGCTGGCTTTGTAGCTTTTTTTCATGCTTAAAACCTCCTTTACTGTTTAAATTAAAACTAAATTTTAACGCCTATTGCATCCCGGACATATTTGGTTATGGAATCTTTTCTTCTTCCGTCTGATTTACTGTCCGGGATTATGGCTATCAGCGGTTTATGACATTTCATCTTCAGTTCATACACCAACTGCTCGCATAAGTCAGCCACTTTTTCAGTAATCAAAACTATTGCAACGTCTTCGATTTTAACGGCTTCCAAAAGGGCTTTTTCGGCTTCTTCTTTAGTTTTAACCATTACTCCCGAAATTCCTGCAAGCCTCATTCCAACTATGGTGTCGGTATTATCACTTATCAATCGAAATCTCATAAATTACCTCCCGGTTTTAAGCAATAAGGCTGTCGATTTTTCCGAAAATCAAAATTGAAACTAAAAGTCCATAAAGAGCAATACCTTCACCAAGTGCAACGAAGATAAGAGCTTTACCGAAGGCTTTCGGGTCTTCTGAAGTTGCAGCGATTGCAGCAGGAGCAGCTGAAGCAACAGCGATTCCTCCGCCGATTCCTGAAAGGCCTGTAACGAGTGCTGCTGCGATTAATCCAACGCCGTAAGCAGTTGCTTTTGAGCTTTTTGCATCGCTTGCAGAAACGCTTGCTGATGAAGAAGCAGCGCCACTATTAACGTCAGCTGCAGAAACTTCAGAGGCGCAGCTGAAAATAGAAACTACCATAACGAATGCAACAGAAGCAACTTGAAGCAAAACGGCTTTTTTCTTGTTTGCTCCTCTTTTAACGAATTTAACAGCAACAAATGAACTTAAAAGAATGAATAAAGCAGGTAAAACAAAGTATAAAATTTCCATGATTAATCCTCCATAATTTTTAAATTTTAATTTTTTTATTTTGTATATTGATCAGCCACTACAGGGCTAAAAGGTCTGCCTTGACCTTCGAAAAATTTGCTGAACATTTCATAAAATTCAAGCCTTAAGACCTGTATTCCTGAAAGCAAAGCTTCCAAAGCGGCAACGAGAATATTTCCTAAAATCAAAACTATGAAATATCCAACTCCGCCAAGCATCTCAGCAACTGTGAACACAACCATCATCATTCCGGCATGAACCAAAACGAATGCGCCAACTCTCAAAAACGACATTGTATTTGCAGCATAGCTAAGAAGAACTTCGAAAAGCTCGAAAAAGCTCTGCAAAATGTAGTCTACCCAGCTTTCAGGCTGC
>USIK01000115.1 GCA_900554775.1 uncultured Oscillospiraceae bacterium | reverse complement strand
ACAACTTTGAGGACATCGCCGGCGATAAATTCACAATTGTCTAAGTGATTGTCCACTGCGTTCTTTTTGGCGGCTTCCACCGCTTCTTCTACGATTTCGACACCGACTACTTTACTTGCTACGGGTGCAAGCATCTGTGCGATTGTTCCGGTTCCGGTGTAAAGGTCGTAAACGAGTTTATCTTTTGTTTCGCCGACGTATTCCCTTACTTTATCGTAGAGGACTTCTGCTCCTAAGGTATTTGTCTGGAAGAAGGAGAATGGAGAGATTTTGAAACGCATGTTATAAAGGTATTCATAAAAATAATCTTGTCCGTAAAGTGTTTTTGTTTCATCGCTCTGTACTACGTCTGCAAGGTTGTCATTTAACGTATGCAAGATCCCAACAACTTTTCCATCAATTTTCTGGGAGAGAATCATATTGACAAATTCAGATTCATCCAGTCTGCTCTGTGTCGTAGTGACAAGATTGATTAAAATATCGCCTGTTTTTACGGAACGACGCAGTACAAGATGACGAAGAAATCCTTCGTGGCGGATTTTGTGGAAGTAGGTTTCGCCTTTTTCTTTGAAGTATTTAACTCTTTCAGCGGCCTCGGATTTGATTTTTTTGATGGCAATTTCGAGCTTTTCCTTTGGAATAACGTAGTGTGAGGCGGGGTAAATCGCGCAGTGCTTCAAAATTGCTGTGATTTCGCCCGTGACGGGGTTCACTTCGGCGATTCTGTCAATTTCATTCCCGAAAAATTCTATCTTCACAAGTGAGCTCGAAGCTGATGGGAAGACTTCAATGGTGTCGCCCCTAACACGGAATTTATTTCTTCCAACGGCAACGTCATTGCGCTCGTATTGAAGATTGATGAGCTTTTTGATTATCTCTTCTCGGCTTTTTTCCATGCCGGGCCTTAGCGAAATAACCATGTTTTTGTAATCAATCGGGTCGCCTAAACTGTAAATGCACGAAACGCTCGCAACGATTATAACGTCATTTCTTTCAGAAAGAGCCGAAGTTGCCGAGTGCCTTAATTTATCTATTTCATCATTGATGGCGGAGTCTTTTTCTATGTAGGTGTCCGTCGCAGCAATGTATGATTCGGGCTGATAATAATCGTAGTAAGAAACGAAATATTCAACAGCATTTTTCGGGAAAAACGAGCGAAACTCCGTGCAAAGTTGCGCCGCTAAAGTTTTATTATGCGCTAAAATTAAAGTCGGTTTTTGCACTTTTTCTATTATATTTGCCATGGTGAAGGTTTTGCCCGAGCCCGTTACTCCTAAAAGGGTTTGCTCTTTGAGGCCTTTTAATATCCCGTTTGATATTGAATCTATTGCTTGCGGTTGGTCGCCGCAAGGCTTAAATTTTGAATTTATTTCGAATTTCATTTTTTCCTCCTTTTTCGTTTTTGTTTATAGTATACCACGATAAAATGAGTTTGAACCAAAATGCTTTAAAATATCTTTTAAAAATACTTTGCCGTTTTATGGTATAATGATTTTAATCCGGAATTTGAAAGGTGGCTTTTGTATGATTGAAGTTTTTGATTTATCGAAAAATTTTGGGAAATTTAATGCTCTTAAAAACATAAACTTAAAAGTCGAAAATGGCGAGATTCTTGGCCTTTTGGGCGAAAACGGTGCTGGTAAATCCACCTTTTTAAGAATTTTAAGCACTATGCTAAAACCAAGCTCGGGCAGAGCTGAAGTTTGCGGGTTTGATGTTCTTTCAAAGCCAGAAAAAGTAAGGCAAAGTGTTGGTATTCTTTTCGGCAGTGAAACTGGCCTTTACGAGAGATTGACGCCGAAAGAAAACATTGAATTTTTCGGCAGGCTTAGCGGTATGGAAGAAAATAACTTGAAAGAAAGAATAGAGTTTTTGGCTGAAAAATTTGGCTTTAAAGATTACCAGGATAAACTTGTAGGCAAACTTTCAAAAGGTATGAAGCAAAAGGTAGCTGTAGCCAGAGCGGTTGTTCACGACCCTTCGGTGATTCTTCTTGACGAGCCTGATTCGGGGCTTGATTTCAAAGCTTCGAGGATTATTTTTAATTTCATGCAACAGTGCAAAAGCGAAGGCAAAAGCATAATTTATTCCAGCCACAGCCTTGAAAACATCAAAAATTATTCAGACAAAATAGCCGTTATTCACAGCGGCGAGATCATTAAAACCTTCAGTGTGAGCGACTTTAGAGAAAAATACACCGAAAAAGAAATAAACGAAATTATTTTAAATTGGGTTTGCGAGGAGGACGAAAATGATTAAAAAATCAATCACGGTTTTTTCAAAAGAAATGAAATGTTTATTCCGAGATAGAAAAAGCTTTTTCGCAAGCTTGATTTTGCCGGCTGTGCTTGTTTTTTTCGTGCTTTTGCTCATAAATGCCTCTTTTGGGGCAAAAATAGGGGGCAAACCGGCTGTTAGTGTAAGCTA
>USIK01000114.1 GCA_900554775.1 uncultured Oscillospiraceae bacterium | reverse complement strand
CGGCACTCGGACCTCACGGAATTAACATCATGGGATTTACAAAAGAATTCAATGACCGTACTAAAAACGACATTGGTCTTATCATTCCTGTTGTCATAACTATTTATGAAGACAGATCATTCACATTTGTAACTAAAACTCCACCAGCTCCTGTTTTAATCAAAAAAGCTTGTGGAATCGAATCCGGTTCAGGGGTTCCAAACAAAACAAAAGTTGCAAAAATCACAAAAGAACAAGTTAAGAAAATAGCAGAACAAAAAATGCCAGACTTAAACGCTGCAAATATCGAAACTGCTATGTCAATGGTTGCCGGTACCGCAAGAAGTATGGGCATTGAAGTTGTTGATTAATCGCCACGTTGGGTGGGAGGAAAAAATCCGATTTTACCACTAATTCAGGAGGAAAAGAATGAAATACGGAAAGAAATACAGAGATAGTATTAAATCATACGATCCATCTACTTCATACGACGCTAAAGAAGCACTTGGAATTTGCGTAAAAACAGCTAAAGCTAAATTTGATGAAACAATAGAATTGCACGTAAGACTCGGCGTTGATTCAAGACACGTTGATCAACAAGTTAGAGGTGCAATCATCTTACCAAACGGAACCGGTAAGAAAATCAAAATTTTAGTAATCTGCAGAGGCGACAATGAAAAACTCGCTAAAGAAGCAGGAGCAGATTACGTTGGAGCAGAAGAAATGGCTCAAAAAATCCAATCAGAAAACTGGATGGATTTTGATGTTCTCATCACAACACCTGACATGATGGGCGTTGTTGGAAGACTCGGTAAAATTTTAGGACCTCGTGGTTTAATGCCAAACCCGAAAGCTGGCACAGTAACCATGGACGTTGCTAAAGCAGTAAAAGATGCTAAAGCAGGTAAAATTGAATACCGTCTTGACAAAACAAACATCATTCACT
Organism: uncultured Oscillospiraceae bacterium; assembly: GCA_900554775.1. GTDB lineage: Bacteria > Bacillota > Clostridia > Oscillospirales > Acutalibacteraceae > UMGS1491. The sequence goes on along the minus strand of USIK01000114.1, from coordinate 1,510 downwards.
GCCCGATCGGAAAAGCTTCTTTTGGCGAAGAAAAATTAAGCGAAAACTACGAAGCTTTGATGGGAGCAATCGTTAAAGCACGTCCTGAAGCAACAAAAGGTCAATACATTAAATCTTGCGTTGTTTCTTCAAGCATGGGCCCTGGTGTTAAAATTAACACAAGCAAACTCGAAAACGCTCAATAATTTGAGCTCTAACCTATCCTTTGAAAAAAGGGTAGGTTTTATTTCGGTTGCTAAATTTAAAAAAACATGCTAAAATTCCCATAAATATTAATTAGGAGGCTCAAACAAATGGAAAAAATTTTAACACCATTAACCGAAAATGAACTTTGTAATGTAGCAGGAGGGGTAGACTTAAAAAAACTCCGAGATATGGCCATAATTGACGCCTGCACCATAGCTGGCTCAGTGGCAGGCATTGCTTCCTGGACTTGTTTAGCAAACGAAATAAACAAAAAAACAGATCACACCAGAACTTTTGAGCTTTATGGCACTGAAACATCATTAATAGATGAAACCGGTGCAAAGCGCTTAGCTTTAGGCCAATTCGTAGGTTTAGCTATGGGCGCAACTTCCGGACTATGCCTTGGGAAGGAAATAGTTGAACATTTAAACAAAAAATAAATTTAGGCTTGACAAACAAGAAATTTAATAGTAAAATACTAATTAATAATTATTCCAAAGACAGTAGGTGCTTGAAAAAGTTTAAATTTGCCTACCGAGGATAATCCGGACGTATATTTACATTGCCGATTCATCTTGCTCTTTGGGGTAATTTGAAACCGGCGATTTTTTTCATGCTTAATTTTAATCAGGAGGTGAAAGACTTGCCAAGTATCAAAGTTTTAGAAGAAAAAAAGGCAATAGTAAGCGGCGTCGTAGAAAAACTTAAGTCTTCATGTGCCGGAGTTTTAGTTCAATATCAAGGAATTAACGTTGAAGATGACACTAAACTCAGAAAAACGCTCAGAGAATCAGGTGTTGAATATTTAGTTATTAAAAACACTCTTCTCAAACGCGCAGCAGAAGAAGCAGGGCTCGGAGATCTCTCTTCAGTTCTTCACGGCTCAACAGCTATTGCAATCAGCAAAGATGACTACGTTGTAGCATCTAAAGTTCTTTGCGATTTCGCTAAAGATCACGAATTCTTCAAGATTAAATCAGGATTCATAGACGGCAGCGTAATCGACAGCTCAGAGGTTTCAAACCTCGCAAAACTCCCGTCAAGGGAAGTTCTCGTTGCTCAAGTTCTTCGTGGCTTGAACGCTCCAATTACAGGACTTGCAACTGCCTTGAGTGGTATCATGAAAGGCTTAGTAGTAGCATTAAATGCTATTGCTGAAAAGAAAGGTGCGGAAAACGCATAAATTTAATTCTTAAAAATTTTTTGGAGGTAAATAATAATGTCAGAAAAAGTATTAAAATTAGTTGAAGAAGTAAAAACATTATCAGTTCTCGAACTCAGCGAACTAGTTAAAGCTCTAAAAGAAGAATTCGGAGTATCAGCA
>USIK01000113.1 GCA_900554775.1 uncultured Oscillospiraceae bacterium | reverse complement strand
AACTTTTTCTGATTGCATATGATACCTTCTTTTCCAAAATTTCAATTAAAATTATACCTCTAAATATAGGAAAAGTAAAGTGTATGACGATTTTTCAAAAATTTACGTTTTATCTATTTATTAAAGTAAAAAAATATACTTGCTAGTATAACTTGCCAATACATATGCGAATATTGTATAATTACCGATGTATATTTTCATGATTAGTTGATTGTTGGTTTATTTATACATAAAAATAGCCAGTTTACTAAAATATTGATGTATACAAATGTAAAAAATCCTGTTTTTAAGCGGATAGGAGGGAAGTAAGTGGAAGACGGAAAAAAATCCATCGTTAATAATGTGTCAGCTGATAAAGTTAACTCAGAGGAAAGCTCACCTGAAAGCGAAGCTGTTCAGACGAGTGAAGAAAGTTCTAAGCATCTTTCGAAAAAGACTGAGTCTTTGGAAAGTGCACTTCGGAAATTCAAAAAGCAAAGTTCCGGAATAATTTCTGAAATCCGTAAAAGGGAAGCATATGACAAACCCTCCGTGAAACGCAAAAAGAAATCCAAAGAAGCACGTAGACATAAAAAGATGGGCAGATACGGCGGCAGCGGTAGATGGTAAAAAAACTCCCCCTCGAGACGTTTAGTTCTTGAGGGGAATTAATTTACAAGTTTTTATGGAGGCTACTTTTAATGTTACAACCCACTTATTTTGCTTGCAAAGTCACTGATATAACACTCGAATTTTTGGCAAGCGAAGGAATAAAAGGAATAATTTTAGATGTTGACGACACTTTAGTTGCAAGAAAGGTTTCAGCCCCTGATTTAAGCGTGAAAAGCTGGATTGAAAACCTAAAAGAAAACGGAATTAAAGTGATATTGCTTTCAAACAACATGAAAAAAAGGGTGAAATCATTTGCCGGGAAATTAGGTGTACCCTTCGTTTCCTTTGGCATGAAACCGCTCACGAGCGGGCTAAAAAAAGCAATAAAAGAGATTTCTTGTGAAAAAGCGAACGTTTTAGTTATCGGGGACCAAATATTCACTGATATTTTAGCCTCGAATATTTTCAAAGTAAGGTCGTTGCTAGTTGAACCAATCACCGAAAACAAAACTTTGCTTTTCAAAATAAAAAGATTTTTAGAAAAATTTGTTAAAGAAAAAATCGCTCCTGAAAAGAACATAAATTTTAGAGAATATTCGGAGGTTAGCAAAAAATGAGAAAGAAAAACGTAGCTATATTGCTCGGGCCTAACCTCAATATGACGGGCATACGAGAAAAAGGAATTTATGGAGAAGAAACCGCCGAAAGCATAAAATCTCAGATAATTGAGCACGGCGAAAGCCTTTCTTTAAATTGCGAAGTTTTTCAAAGCAACTGGGAAGGTGCCATTATTGACAAAATTCACAGTTTAAAAGAAAATTGCGAAGGGGTAATTATTAACCCTGGCGCACTCGGGCATTACAGCTACGCCATAAGAGACGCTATTTCTTTTGTGAGAATTCCTTTTATCGAAGTTCACGTTACAAACATTTACAACCGCGAAGAATTCAGGCGCCACTCGGTTATTTCAGAAGTTTGCGTTGGCCAAATTGTAGGTTTTGGCAAAAATGGGTATCTTCTTGCCTTAAATGCAATAAAGGAGTTAATTTAAATAAATAATTAACTTGAAAAAAATTTGAAATAATTGTATGATACTCATAACTAAATTTATATGAGGTGATAGAAATGTGCGACGAGACCATAACTTTTTCACTTAGCAGTGATGTTGATTCGAAAAATATTCTAACTTCAGTTTACGACTCACTCATTGCCAAAGGTTACGACGCTGTTAACCAAATTACGGGTTACATACTTTCGGGCGACCCGACTTACATCACTACTTACAACAATGCACGAAACATGATTCAAACCGTTGACAGATATGAGCTTTTAAAAATTCTTATTAAATCTTATCTTGTTAAATAATTTCTTCTTTTATCAATTTTATCATGAAAAAATAGGAAACTCCCGATGATTTTTCTTTCATCAGGAGTTTTTTATTGTTAAAAATTATTTCTATCTTCAGCGTATTCGTTATCTTCTACCTCTTTAATTTTTTCAGCAATTTTGCCAGGCACAATACCAGCTGAAATCATCCTAGCTTCACACATTAAAAACACCATTCTTGGTTCAAAGCATCTTCTGTAAAATTTTTTTACATAAGGGACCAATCCAACATAGGCCTTTTTCACAGATTCCAAAGCTTTAATTTTTTCTTCATTAGATGATTTTTCATTCATGTAAACTTCCACATTAGAAATTACGCCTTCACTATATACGCCAAGTCTTTTAGCCTCATTAATGCTGATCTCCTTAATTAGTTTAAGGTTTTTAAAATTCAAAAGCTCCCTTTGAGATAACCTAAGGCATTCCCTGCCAAATTTAGATAAAAGAGTGAAATTTTGAATTTGCCTCATGATAAATTCCTCCTTAAAATAA
>USIK01000112.1 GCA_900554775.1 uncultured Oscillospiraceae bacterium | reverse complement strand
CTGATATCTCATTTTATAATGGTACGACCGGAGTGATTCTACCCCCGACCTTTTGGTTCGTAGCCAAACACTCTATCCAGCTGAGCTACGGGCGCAAAACTTAACTATTTAGAGTTTATCACATTTTGACTCATAAAGTCAAGTCCAAATGCAAAATTAATTAATATTTTTTCAAAATTCACGTTAAAACCTAAAAACGGGAATTAGGAACTTGACCAAATTGTTAATTAATGATATAATAGTGGAGGTTTTTTGAAACCAATCCTTACCTCACTGCCGATTGTGCGTGAGGGCTTAAGTCCAAAAGGAGGTGCTATAAGATGAGCGAAATTAAAAATCTTTACGAGTTTGTTTTAGTTGTTTCAGTTAAAGTTGGAGAAAATCCTGAAGAACTCATCGGAAAATTCCAGTCTTTAATCGAATCTAAAGCTGAACTTACAAATGTAAACAAATGGGGAAGAAAAAAACTTGCTTACCCTATTCGTAAAGAGCCTGAAGGAGAATACGTTGTTTTCGATTTCAAAAGTACTTCGGAATTCCCGAAAGAACTCGACCGTATTTGCCAGATTACAGAAGGCGTTTTAAGATCAATGATCGTAAAAAAATCATAGTAGGAGGATGTGAAAAGAGATGTTAAATGTTGCAGTCTTAATGGGAAGATTAGTAGCAGATCCAGAGCTCAAACACACTCCGAGCGACATAGCAGTTACGCGCTTCACAATTGCAGTTAACAGAAACTACGGCAAAACCGCCGAAGAAAGAAAAACAGATTTCATTGATGTTGTTGCATGGCGTGGAACAGCTGAATTCATTTGCAAATACTTCAAAAAAGGTCAATTGATAGCTGTTGATGGTTCAATTCAAACCGGAAGCTATCAAGACAAAGACGGTATAAAACGTAAAACGTTTGAAATCGTTGCTAATAATGTAAATTTTGCAGAATCTAAAAGAGATTCAGCGCAGTCTTCTTACGACAGTGTTGGCTCTTCTGCTAACGAAACTAAAAAAGAAGCAGATTTTTCTGAATTTAGCAGCGGAAGCAACGATGATTTCCAAACAATTGAATCAGACGAAGATCTTCCGTTTTAATTATCAAAAAGTTTAATTTACATTTGCAAAGCCTTCGTTCGGGGTATGCAATAAAAAAGGGGTGAAAATTTTGGTAGAAAAAACTGAAAAAACAGAAAGACGCGAACCAAGAAATCGCAGAATGAGAAAAAAAGTTTGCAGCTTTTGCGTTGACAAAAATTGCACAGGTATTGATTACAAAGAATACGGCAAATTAAGACGTTACATTTCTGAAAGAGCAAAGATACTCCCCCGCCGCATTACGGGAACTTGCGCAGAACATCAACGTCAGCTCACAAGAGCTATTAAACGTGCTCGTTATCTCGCATTATTACCATATACACACGATTAATAAAATACCCTCTCAACCAAACTGAGAGGGTAAATTTTTCTTTAAAAAGGAGAAATAATAAACGTGAAAGAAATAATATTAACCGGCGACAGACCAACCGGAAAACTTCATTTAGGCCATTACATTGGATCGCTCAAAAACCGCGTAGAACTCCAAGATAAATATAACCAATATATAATGATAGCCGACGTTCAAGCATTAACCGACAACGCAGAAAATCCAAAAAAAGTAAGGAATAACGTTAAAGAATTGCTGCTCGATTATCTTTCAGTCGGAATAGACCCACTAAAAACAACCATATGCATTCAGTCGATGATTCCTGCAATAGCTGAGTTAACCATTTTTTATTTGAATTTAGTGACTGTTGCAAGGTTAGAACGCAACCCAACCGTAAAAAATGAATTGAAACAGAAAAATTTCAGCGGAGGAATTCCGGCAGGATTTTTAACCTACCCTGTAAGCCAAGCCGCAGACATAACAGCCTTCGGGGCACATTATGTTCCAGCCGGAGAAGACCAATCGCCAATGATAGAACAAACATGCGAAATCGTGAGAAAATTCAATTCAATTTACGGCGAAACTTTAACGGAGCCAAAAATAATACTTTCGAAAACTCCAAGACTCGTGGGAACAGACGGTAAAAATAAAATGAGTAAATCGCTCGGGAACACCATTTATCTTTCCGACGATGAAAACGAAATCGAAAGAAAAGTAATGACAATGTTCACAGACCCGAATCACTTAAGAGTAAGTGACCCCGGAAACACCAAAAACAACCCTGTGTTCGCCTATCTCGATGCTTTTGGAAGAGACAAAGAAAAAATAGCAGCTATGAAAGCTCACTATGAAAAAGGTGGTTTAGGAGACGTAGCTGTAAAAAGATATTTAAATGAAGTACTACTAGAAATATTAAAGCCTATTAGAGAAAAAAGAAAAAATTTAGAAAACAATATGGATTATATATATAAAGTCGCCTGTGAAGGAACCGAAAAAGCGAGGAAAATAACAAGTCAAACACTTGAAAAAGTAAAAAAACAAATGCAAATAGATTATGAAGAAATACAAAAAGCAGCACCATAAGGTGCTGCTAAAAAAGAAAAAATATAAAAATA
>USIK01000111.1 GCA_900554775.1 uncultured Oscillospiraceae bacterium | reverse complement strand
TTGCCTTCTCCGTTAAAGTTTTCAGGTGCTGCATGATTAAAATTTTTGAGTAACATAATCATCTCTCCTTTAAACATAATTTGAGGTTTCAAAATTTGAAACCACGATATTATTTTAACCAGAGAATTTGAAAATACTCTTTATTTTTTAAACCCCATAACACAGCGGACAATTCCGTTTATGTCTTTTGAAAAATTTATCTTCTCAAAGCCCGAACTTTTCATAATTTCCGCCACCTCGTCATGCATACCCTGGCCTATTTCAAAAGCCAAAATCCCACCAGATTTTATTTTGCTAGACCAAAATTTGCATATTCCAATGTAAAAATCCAGCCCGGTTTCGCCGCCGTCAAGAGCAGTTTCAGGCTCGTGAAGAACTTCTCTGTCAAGAGTTTTAACGTCTTTTGTTTTAATATAAGGCGGGTTTGAAACTATGCAGTCGAAATAATCATCTTTAAAAAGATTATAATCTTCAAAAACATTTCCTTTAACCGCTTTCACTTTGCTTCCAAGATTTTTTATGTTCTCGCTTAAATATTCAAACGCCTTTTCGGAATATTCAAGAGCACAAATTTCATTAAAATCTTCTAGATTTTTTTCAAGCGCAAGCGCAACGCAGCCCGTGCCGCTGCAAAGGTCGATTAAATTAAGGTATTTCGAAGAGCTAGCGTTTTTAATAACCTCTTCGACCAAAACGGCTGTGTCTTCCCGAGGGATTAGCACACCTTCGCCAACTTTCAGGTTCATGTTCATGAATTCCCACGAGCCTAAAATATATTGAACCGGCACGCCGCTTTTCCGCAAAAAAATGGCATTTTCAAGGAATTCAAGTTCTTTTTCGGTTAAAGTTCTTTCCCTTTGCAAGAAAAGCTCAGTGAAATCAAGCTTCAAACAAAACTGCAAAAGAATATTCGCTTCATTTTTTATTTCTTTTTCGTCTGCTAGCGGCAAATTTTTTCTTGCGAAATCATAAAATTCACGTACCTTCATAGCTAACCCCACTTGCAGATGCATTTGCGCTGTAAGCCGGCAAAACCACGGTAACAGTAGTGCCAAAGCCCTCTTCGCTGATTATTTCAAGCCTGCCGCCGTGAAGCTCAACTATTTCATCCACTATCGCAAGGCCTATTCCAGAGCCCCTTTGAAGATGATTGGCTTTATAAAATTTCTTTTTAACATTCGGCAAATGCTCGCTAGGTATTCCGCAGCCATTATCCGTGACACTAATCAAAATTTCGCCGTCTTTTTCAGAAGTGCTAACGCTCACACCGCCGCCTTCGGAAGTATATTTAAGCGCATTATCAATAATATTTATAAAAACTTGTTTAAGCCTGTTTTTGTCGCCAAGAACCGTCGGGAGCATCTTCGGCTCGGAATAAATAAGCGTCTTTTTCTCGTGTTCGGCTCTGTTTTTGAACATATAAACCGCTTCGCTAAGCTCTGCAAGAATATCTATTTTTTCTTTAACGAGTTTTACTTTTCTTTCCCTCATGCTGGAAAAATCGAGCATTTCTTCAACTATAGATGAAAGCCTGCCCGCTTCTTTAACAATAACTTCAAGGCCTCTTTTCATAGTCGCCGGGTCAGAATCGCAAATTTGCATTGTTTCCGCCCAGCCTTTTATCGCCGTGAGCGGAGTCCTTAATTCATGAGAAATCGAAGAAATAAAATCGTTTTTAAGTTTTTCGGATTCTTTAAGTTCGGCCGCCATGTTGTTGATTGCATCGCTGAGCTGGCCTATCTCGTCGTTGTATTTTTTGTCTATTTTAATGTTGAAATTACCCTGCGCGATAAGCCTAGATTTGGCGCTGATGTCACTCACAGGGTTGACAATTGACTTTATGAAATAAGTTGCCGAAAGAATCATGAAAAGAACAATTAAAAATTCTATGAACATTAAAAGAAGCGTGCTTATGTAAATTCTTCCTCTTGCAGTTTCAAGCGAAACAACATATCTTATGGTTCCAATGTATTCGCCATCTTCGCAATAAAGGCTCCTGCTAACAGCCAAGATTTTCTCGCCTGTGGCGCTTCTTCCCGTCCAAATTCCAACGTCTTTATTTTTAGCTTCCCAATAATCTGGGTAAGTTTGCAATTCTTGAGGCAAAAACGCCACAGAAGTTAAAATCACTTCATCGCTTTTGTCAAAAACCATTACCTCAAATTTCTTTTCCCTGGCCACTTCTTCAATGTAATCAACGGCCTTAGCCGCAAAATTATCGGCCCTTTCGCCGCAGCAATCTTTGAAAAAAGCGTAAACTTCCTTCGACCTGCCAAGAACAGCCTGCTGAATGCCGCTGTAGAAGTAGCCCCTTATCATGAAATTAAAAGCAACAACCAAAACGGCAAAAATTCCAACAACAAAACCAAGGTTATTAAATATCCATCGTTTTTTTATTCCGTTTACAGATGTCATTTTAATTCTCCCATTTGTAGCCCATGCCCCAAACGGTGATTATATGCCTTGGAGCAGAAGGGTCGTCTTCTATTTTCATTCTAAGCCTTCTTATGTTAACATCAACGATTTTCTCTTCGCCGCTTTTAG
>USIK01000110.1 GCA_900554775.1 uncultured Oscillospiraceae bacterium | reverse complement strand
TCTTTAACTAATATTTTATAAAAACAATTTATCAAAATACTCTATTTCAAATATTTTCAATTAAATTAATCCATTTTTTTATTATAACCTTTTTGCTAAACTTAAATAAATTATCTTTAGAATGCTCAGAAAAATTCTTCCTAAGCGAAGGATTTTCTATAAGAGCACAAATTTTTTCTGCCATAATTTCTGTATTATAGCACGGAATCAAAAATCCGTCAGTACTGTCTGAAATTATTTCAGCCGGGCCCGAAGAGCAAGCAAAGCTAACAGCCGGAAGACCATTTAGCTTGGCCTCGGTCAAAACAACCGCAAAACCTTCTCTGTAAGAAGGAAGAACAAAAATGCTATAATTTTTATATTTCTCAATAACGTTGGGGTCAGAGCCTTTTAAAAAAACATTATTTTCCAAATTATTAAGTACGATTTTTTTCAAAATTTCTTCTTTTTCTGGGCCATCACCATAAATGTCCCACTGCCAGTCAGGGTGAGCCAAAAAAACTTTTTTAGCCACATCAATAGCCAAATCAAAGCCTTTTTCTTTGCTAAGCCTTCCAACTGACAAAATTCTCTTTGAATTAATATCACAAACGATATTCTTTTCAAGCAAAGTGTCGTCTATTGAATTATAAATTTGAACAAATTTATTTTTATAATTACCGATTTTTTCTTTGTAATCTTTCATTGTTTCATCAGTCAAAACGACTACTTTATCGCTTACAATGCAGGCTATTTTCCTGAAAATAATTGATTTCTTATCTCTTCCAGCCAAGTTTTCATGGTCGCAAAAAACGATTTTTGCATTTATAAAAGGCCTCAAAATGCTAACAACCGGAATCGGCAGCGAGCCAGCTATAAAAAGAACATCTATTTTATTTTCATTTATATAATTTTTGAGTTTAAAAAATAACTTAAGGGCTTCCCTCGCTTGGGCGTTGTTTGACAAGCCAAAACTTTTAATTTTAACTTTTTCATCAACGAAATAATTGTTTTTATTCTCAATTTCGCAAATTGATATCACATGCGTTTCGTATTCTTTGCACAAATCATTTGCAAGAGAAAGCGTAACCCTTTGAGCACCGCCAATTGAAAATAAACTAAAGCCCAAAAAGCAAATTTTCTTTTTCCCCACAAAATTCCTCCTCTTTATAAGTTCCATTTAAAAACTGTTTTAAACGATGTGTTAAGGTCACTTTTAAAAACCCTATGAATATCTTCGATGCTATTTACAGGCGATTCTTCAAAAATTATCCTTCTAATTTTGCTTTGAAACTCAGGAATTTCAAGCAATCTAACCGCTTCTTCAAAGTCACTTTTCCCCGAGCGACTGCTTCCAACCAAAGTTAGCCCTTTTTCAAGAACATCCCTAGTATTTATGGGCACTTCATTTTCGCTAACACCCATCAGCATGACCGAACCCTGAGGGTTTATATATTTTATGATATCTTTAATAGCATAATAACTGCCGTTTCCGCCGGCGCACTCAAAAGCGTGGTCAACCCAAAAACCATCAGGAATATCCTCGGCTAAATGAATTTCATCAACAAACGAAAACTGCGAAAGCTTGAAGGCGTCTCTTCCTATGACGGCTATTTTAGTTTTCGGGAACTTAGTTTTAAGTATAAGCGCCATGACAAACCCAAGGCTTCCGTCGCCCCAAATTCCAATTTTTTCTTTAACATCATGCGAAATGGCCTCAAACCTCCTGGAAGAATGAACGCCAACGCTAATGAACTCGCAAATAGCAGCCACTTCAGGGCTTACATTTTCAAAAGGAACAACCCTATCGCTCGGCATCGAAACGAGCTCACGCATGAAGCCGTCAATACCGCTGGACATAAATTTTGAACCCTTTTGATAATTTTCATAAATAGTTTTGCTTGGGATTCCCGGAACATTCGGAATCATAACAACTTTTTGGCCACGAGAAAACTTGCCCGAAGAATCATGAACAACTTCTCCAACAGCCTCGTGAATAAGCGCCATCGGAAGCTTCGACCTTAGCTTTCTCACGTCACGTTTGCCAAGATAATACCGCTGGTCAGCATGGCAAATCGCCATATAACTCGGCCTCACAATAACGCCTTTGCCAAAATCTATGTCTTCATATTTAACTGAAAAATTGCCGGGTGTAACAAGCTGATAAACATAATTAATCAACCATATTACCCCCTACTATCGCATTTGCGATTTTGTAGTCGCTTTGGGTGGTTATTTTAATGTTAAAAGTGTCACCTCTAACGAGCGAAACGGGCTCATTTCTAAACGCAAAAATCTTGCAAGCATCCGTTAAAACGTCTTTTTCTTCGCTACTCAAGCTTTCATAAAGGCTTTTAAGTTTATTCATGTTAAAGCTCTGTGGAGTTTGGCCAAGATACATGTAATTTCTGTTCGGCACAGAACTAATGAGCTCGCCGTTTCTAGATTCAACTATTGTGTCAACCGAAGGAACAACCGTGTCGCAAGCGCCGAATTTCTTCGCAGCTTCAATGTTTTCTTCAATCATTCTAAGAGTAACAAACGGCCTTACCGCGTCGTGCGTCACAATTATATGCGAATCGTCTTTTCCGTGATTTCCTTCAATAGCATTTATTACATTAAGAATCGTGAGGTTTCTGTCCGCTCCGCCTTCAACAATAAAAATCTTCTCTGAATTAATACCGTATTTTTCGAGGA
>USIK01000109.1 GCA_900554775.1 uncultured Oscillospiraceae bacterium | reverse complement strand
AATTGCACGCAAGCAATTAATTTGGTCATGAAGGGCCTTTTGAAGCCCGGCGACCATGTCGTGACATCTTCTGTTGAGCATAACGCAGTAATGCGACCGCTCAGAAAAATGGAGAAAAAAGGAATAATAACTTTTTCAGTAGCCCAGGTTTACCCCAAAGACCCTGAAAAAACCGTTGACTCTTTCAGAAAAGCAATAAATTCGAAAACCGCGCTCATTGTTTGCAGCCATGCTTCGAATGTTTGGGGGATTCGCATGCCGGTTGAAAGAATAGCCGCTCTTGCAAGGGTTTATGAAATACCTATTCTTGTTGATGCAGCTCAATCAGCAGGGATTTTGCCTATAAATGTTTTAGAAACGGGGATAGATTACTTATGCGTGGCGGGGCATAAAGGCCTTTATGGCCCTATGGGAACAGGCATGCTTATCACTCACTACGCAGATAATCTTGAAACCATAATTGAAGGCGGAACGGGAACTGACTCGATGACTTTTTGCCAGCCGCAGGAAATGCCGCAAAAGTTTGAAAGTGGAACGCCTAACTTCCACGGAATATGTGGTCTTCGTGCTGGAATGGAATTCGTTAATCAAAAGGGAATTAGCAATATTTTCAAGCATGAAATGAACCTTATTATTTATCTTTACGATAAGCTCAAAGGCATCAAAGGCGTCAAGCTTTATATGCCTCGCCCGGACTTTGAAAATTTTGTTCCTGTGCTTAGTTTCAATGTTAGCGGTTATGTGAGCGATGAAATCGGCAAAATCCTTGACCATTATGGAATAGAAGTCAGAACGGGCCTTCATTGTGCTCCTGCGGCTCATGATTTTGGCGGCACGATTGATATTGGAACGGTAAGGGTCAGCCCGTCTATTTTCACCACGAAAACCGAAATAAATAAACTTGTTGAAGTGGTTAAAAACATAAAGCCTAAATTTTAAACCAGCACTTGGAAATCAGTCACGAATATGTTAAAATAGAGTATCAATCCGTTAAGTGGTTGATACTTTAAATTTTATTCCAAAAAACAGAAAGGATTTTGTTTTAATGGATACTTTAAGTGCTATAAAAAGTTTAGTAAGAACTATCAAAGAATTTGATGTTTTAGATATATTAGTCGTGGCGTTTTTGATTTACCACCTCATCAAAATAATAAGGGAATCAAGGGCTGGCCAGCTCGTTAAAGGAATAGTCATTATTCTGTGCGGCTACTTTTTGGCGCAAAAGCTCAATTTCAGGATGCTCAGCGCTGTGCTTAATAATTTCTTTCAGTTCAGCGTTTATGGGCTGTTGATAGTCTTTCAGCCGGAGCTCAGAAGAGTCCTTGAGCAAATTGGAAGAAGCAAATTTTTTGGTTTTTGGCCTCTTGGAAGCATCACCAAAGATGAAGAATATTACATAAAAGAGTGCAAAAATTTAGCTTCCGTCGTTACTGAAGCTGCGGCTACGCTTAGCAGCCAAAAAACAGGCGCTTTGATAGTTTTTGAAAGGCAAACGAAGCTTGGCGAAATAATCGACACAGGAACAATCCTGAAGGCTGCTCCGTCTCCGGCGTTGATTTGCAACATATTTTTTAATAAAGCTCCTTTGCATGACGGCGCCTTGATAATAAAAGATGGCCTTTTGTATGCCGGAGGATGCATTTTGCCGCTGACTAAAAATACTGACATAAGCATGCACTTTGGAACTCGCCACAGGGCCGCAATAGGAATAAGCGAGAATTCCGATGCTGTGGCGGTTGTTGTTTCTGAAGAAACGGGCAAAATTTCGCTAGCGATAAACGGCATTTTGAAAGTTTACGGAAGCATTGAGACCTTTAAATTTGAGCTTGAAGAAATTTTGATTGACCGCTCAAGGCCTATTAAATACCAGAATGTTCTTAGCTCGATAAGGAGGGGAAAATAGCCGTGAAAGAATTTTTTAAAGGTTTTAAGGAAAAATTTAAGATAGGAAAGCTTTTTTACGATAATCGTTTTACTGCGTTTTTTTCGCTTGTTTGTGCGTTTGTGATGTGGGTTTTGGTTTCTTCGAGCAGCACCGAGAGTATTCCTGTTACGATTTCGGATATTCCTATAAACATAACTCTTTCGGATGGAGCGGTTCAAGACGGCCTTCAAATTTTCAGCGGGCAAGATATAACCGCCAAAGTTGAAGTAACGGGCAGCAGGCTTGTTGTTGGGCAGCTCACGAAAAACGACATTCAAGTGACTGCTCCTCAGGCTGCAAGCACCATTATGTCCCCAGGGAATTACACTTTGGAGCTTTCGGCGAAAAAAGCTGGAATGATAAGCGACTATTCAATCGCTTCAGACGTTAAGCCTTCAGTTATAACGGTTATGGTCGATAGACTCCGCGAAACAGAGCTTGAAATTCAGTCTGAAATAAACTTTACCGCAAAAGAAGGATACTTCGTTGGCGGAACGACTCTTTCGAGCCCGAAAGTTAAAATCTCCGGCCCGGAAACCGAGGTTTCGAAGGTTAAAAAGGTTTTGGTTAAAGGCGAGGTGCCTGGCGAAGTGAGCGAAACGGTTAACATGACGCTCCCTATAGTTATGTATGACGCTTACGACAGCCCGATAAGCAGCGAAACTATAAAAACGAGCTTTTCGGAAGTTGACGTTAGCATTCCTGTTCTTATGAAAAAAGAAATCGAAATCAAGCCCGAGTTTATAAACGTCCCTCAAG
>USIK01000108.1 GCA_900554775.1 uncultured Oscillospiraceae bacterium | reverse complement strand
GAAATAAGCGGTCGTTTTAAAGCCTATGTTTTTCTCTATAATATCTTGCGCTTTGGAAACATCGTTTGAGAGTTTTTCGCTGTAAATTTCTTTTGATTCTCCAGCATTTTTGGTGCATCCTACGCGCGGGCTTTTGGTTTGGTGCATGTCGTAAGTGTGATTTTGAATTTCAACTAGGCCGCTTTTCTGCATTTCTGAAATGTGATTCCAGTTTGCGTGAGCGTAAGAAGGGTTTTCGTCGTTTATCTTACTGTATTTTTCAGCTTCTTTGGCAATAGGCGAGAAAACGAACTTCATGCCGTATTTCTTTGCAAGCGGGAATGCATAAAGATAGTTATTAAAAGCTCCGTCATCGAATGTTAGCAAAATCGGTTTTGCGGGCAGGTCTTTTTTCCCTTCTGTGAATTCGATTAGATCATTAACCAAAATGGTTTCATAGCCGTTTTCTTTTATGTATTTGAGGTCTTGCTCGAAAGTTTCCTCTGAAACTATGAATTTGTTTTTGCATTTCGGGTTTTTAAGAACCAAATGATACATAAGAACCGGCAGCCTGACTTCTCCTTCGTGAGTTTCCTCTGGAGCGGTTTTGCTTTGAAGGTTAAGCGCCCAGCATGTTAGCGAAATAAGCGAAAAAATTGCGCAAAGAGCGGTCAGCTTTAATCCGAGCTTTTTGCTGAAATAAAATTTAAATTTCATTGTTTTCATTCCTTAGTTTGTTGCTTTGAGCTCTTAAAATTTATATTTCTTTTTAAATAATATTATTACTTAAAAATTTTTCTTGACATATAAATGAGTTTAATGTAAACTAAAAAAGAGCTGTAAAGCAAAAAGCTTTACAAGCTAAAAAACTGTTTGAGTCGCTTTTGGTGTCTTTACATAGTTTTGGAAATTATTTCAGATACTTTGAAAAGTAAGAAGATGATTTTATGGACAAAAACACTGAAATAGCAATGCTGCTTGACCTTTACGGTAAAGTTCTTTCACCGATTCAGTTTAAAAGCATTGACCTTTATTATAATCAGGATTTGTCTTTATCTGAAATTTCTTACCACACAGGCAAGTCTCGTCAAGGCGTTTATGATTCCATCAAGCGTTCGGAAGCTATTTTATTAAAAATAGAAAATTCACTCGGCTTTTTGGAAAAAATGCGTAAGATTACCACAACCCTTGAAGAAATAACGGCCACTGCATCTGAAATAAAAAACTCTGCTAATGACGAAGCTTTGGCTTCAAAGGCGGAAAAAATTGAGCAAATGGCAAGTGGTTTAAAACACAAAATTTGAAAGCTGGTGATATTTTGGCATTTGAAAGTCTTACCGAAAAAATATCGGCTGCGTTTAAAAAATTAAAATCAAAAGGCAAGCTCACGGAATCTGACGTTAAATCTTCAATGCGAGAAGTGAGAATAGCGCTTCTGGAAGCGGACGTTAACTATAAAGTTGCTAAAGATTTTACAAGCAAAGTGACGCAAAGAGCCATTGGGGCAGAGGTTATGCAAAGCCTTACACCTGCTCAGATGGTTATAAAAATAGTTAATGAAGAGCTAGTGTCGCTCATGGGCGGCGAAAAAACAAGGCTAACAATGGCTTCAAAACCACCGACAGTCATAATGCTTTGCGGACTTCAAGGCTCGGGTAAAACAACCCACGCCGCAAAACTTGCTTACATGCTCAAAAAGCAAGGCCACAGACCTCTTTTGGTTGCTTGCGATATCTATCGTCCAGCGGCTATAACTCAGCTTAAGGTTCTTGGCGAGAAAATCGGAGTTCATGTTTTCGAAATGGGCGAAGAAAAACCCGAGAAAATAGCTTTAGAGGCTGTTAACCATGCGAAAGATTACGGAAACGACATTGTTATTCTTGACACCGCAGGAAGGCTTCACATCGACGAAGTTTTAATGAATGAGCTAAAAACCATAAAAGAGCTTTTGACTCCTCAAGAAATTTTGCTCGTTGTTGACGCAATGACCGGCCAAGATGCAGTTAATGTAGCAAATTCGTTTAACGAAATGCTTGATATTACAGGCGTGATTTTAACGAAACTTGACGGCGATACAAGAGGCGGTGCGGCGCTTTCGATTAAGGCCATAACCGGCAAACCGATCAAATTCATCGGTGCGGGCGAAAAACCCGAAAATCTTGAAGATTTCCACCCTGACAGAATGGCTTCAAGAATCTTGGGAATGGGCGATGTTTTAACGCTCATAGAAGATGCTGCGGCAACGATCGACAGAAACGAGGCTGAAAGAGTAGCTCAAAAATTGAAGAAAAACAGCTTTGATTTAGATGATTTAAAAGATCAATTTATGCAAATCAAAAAATTAGGGCCGCTTAAATCAATTTTGACTAAGCTCCCCGGAATGGGAAGCCAGCTGAAAGACATAGATATTGATGACAGGATGATTGACAGGACATTTTCGATTATTTTATCTATGACCCGAGAAGAAAGGCAGAAGCCCTCGATAATAAACCCTTCAAGGAAAAGAAGGATTGCGGCGGGAAGTGGCGTTAAAGTTGAGGATGTAAACAGACTTCTTAAACAGTTTGAACAAATGCAAAAGATGATGAAACAGCTGTCAGGCGGACGTCAGGCAAAAATGCTTAAACGTCTCAGAAAACGTAAATAAGGTATGATAAATACTTTATGATATATTTATGCTTATAATTTATGGGAGGTGAAAGAACAATGGCA
>USIK01000107.1 GCA_900554775.1 uncultured Oscillospiraceae bacterium | reverse complement strand
CTATTACAACTTCGTTAGGGTGGATTTTAACAAACTTCACAAGCTGCCTAATCGCCTCCGAAGCAGGCGCACCATTAACAAAATCGTGTGCCATCACAGGAATGCCGTTTTCAAGGTTCATTCTAAGATCAAAGTATCTTATTCCTGCACGGAGCTGCCCCCTGAAATTAACGGTGTGGGTTTGAGCAGCTTTGGCAAAAACGTCCGTAGCTGAAAGCGGAACAATCGAATACGCTCCAGAGTCATGCGAGGCAGGAATGATAACGTCCGCCAGTTTAGCGTCATCTTTGATTTTATTTCCCATCCAATTCGAAAGGTCATCTTCACCCACCAAATTAAATTTTGCGCTTTTTCCTATTCTAACATTTTTTGTCGACGATTTGCTAAAGTTAATTCCCGCCAAAAGTCTCCTATACCACACTTCAGAAAGTTTTATGTAATTTTCGGCTTTTTTGCCTTTCCTGCTATTTTGAAGAACTTCTTTCGTCTTTTTCAAAAGCTCTTTCGTTTTGTTGTTAATAGAGTTCGCGCTGTAGTCCGCAGCTTCAATATTCCCCTCCTTTCTGCCGTTTGAAATTTTTTCATAGTCATTAAGAAACGTTTTATCTATGTTAACAATGTCGTTGCCGTTTGATTCCGTGTTGGCAAGGTCAATTGCTTCTGAGCAAGATTTAAAAGCGGTTCTTAGTTTTTTAAACGCCAAAATTTGTTTATCAGCTTTTTTAACTTCCTTGATTTTCTGCTTTTTTTCGTTGTTCAGCGCTTTGATTTGGTCCTGCAGTTCCTTCTTTTTAACTGCACTTTTCAAATTTTTCATCTGCTCTTTGAGCATTTTAATTTTCGCGCCGTAAATATCTTTAATTCCTTCGGCATTTATGCTGTTGGAATTTTTAAACCAGCTTGCAAAAGAAGCGTCGATTTGACTATAGTCTGTTATTCTTTGAGACGTTTGTATGTCCTGATTATAGTAAAACATTTTCATTCCCCCTTAAAATTCAAATCTTCGCTTATATTGTAAAATTACTCAAAAAGTTTGTCAAATGATATTTTTTTTATAATTATTACCAGTTGAAACAAAATATTAATTTACAAAAACACACATTTTTGGAACAATTAGACAAATAAGGTTAAAAAATAAAAACAAGTGTATTTTAATTACACTTGTTTTCTAATTTATTTAGTTTACATATGCTGTAAAACATTTTTGGGGGTTGAAACGCATCATTTGGAATCAGTTGCGGGTTTGGTTCTTCTTTATCGTCAGAATTATAATTTGGGTCGATGAGCTTCCTGTCAATTGGAAGTAAATAAGGCAGAAGATTATAGCCTTCCGTACAACCAGTAACACTTTCAACCTTATAAATCCCTTGGAAGTTTTTATAATATTTGATAGTAATCGCATTATTAATTTTGCTGGCAAAATAATGCGTGCTATAAAGAACGCCATTTTTCAAGCAGCATCTAAAGCTAGGGTCAATTTTCATAATGTCATCTACAGTTGTACAATAAGGGATCACTTTTTTAAAGTCTTCAATGTGTGGCAATTGCTTCACGTACCACGCAGAGTTAAGGAAAAGCCTCAGGCTATAGCCTGACCCCGGATAATCGTCAGCTAAGCTGAAATTTCTAAAAATGAATCTATCTCCTACTTTGCTGACGGTGTAAATAACTTGATTTTCATCGTTTACTCTCAAAAGAGTCCTGCCGGATTTAATTTCTTCCATTTCTTTTCTATTCATCATTCTGAGCTTTTCGTCGCAAATTAAATTCGAATAATTATCAAAATCCCTAATTTCGCTCGGGTCCAAACCTGCCAAGTTTTCAGCCGGAGTTTCATTATCAATGTATTTTTTGTAATTCTTCAAAGATTTGAATTTTTCATAAACATCATCTTTGGGGTTTGAAACTTCTATTACCGACTGCAAAACGCCGAAATACGTTTGGCAATGGTAAATTCCGTCTTTACTGCTGTAAATTTCAATGTTATTTACTAAATTATTTTTATAGCCATCGTTAAGATTGCAATGTGAACAAAACACCTAATTCCTCCAAAAAATTATTAATAAAAATAAAATCTTACAATTTCATATTAATTTTACCGCATCCTTATGTAATTTGCCAGCAAAATTTAAAAATTGTAAGATTTAATATTATTTTATTATTAATTTTAAGTTAATTATGTATCTCGACTTTGAACGGACCTCCAGTTAGCTCCATTGACATAGTTGTAGTCAATAAGAACTACACCTGTTGGAGAATATCCAAAATATCTTCCGCAATATGGGCAAGAATTAAGGCAGTTGCTGTTCCTGTACGATACTCTGCCGCAATTTTTGCAATTATATTCATATTTTTTTATTTCCGATTCCTCAATCAAAGTTTTTTGTGCTCCATTAATAGTTGCGCCACCGGCCACTTTGACTTCGTCGTTTTCCTCAAGATTTTTATTTTCATCCATCATTTTTGCCTCCTTTCTAGCTGTTGTAGTAGTAAGCATCAGTAGCAGCTGAATTGCATTTATTATAATCCATGTAAAATCTGCCTGTTTCATGGTATTTTCCTGGGGTTAGGCATCTCGGGCATGTTTCGTTTTTAGGCCCGGAGTCTTTCTTTTTGTAGCCTACGTAGCCGCAAGTTTTGCATCTGTATTCGTAGCCTTCGATGTCTTTTTGATTAATTCTAACTTACGACTGGCCATCTACTATAACCCGACCTGAAACATTTTCAGCTTGTTTTTCGTCAATTTT
>USIK01000106.1 GCA_900554775.1 uncultured Oscillospiraceae bacterium | reverse complement strand
GATTTTTACCCTCGCCATTAATTGTTGTCGCGTGTTCTCCATTAAATGAAAAACTGTAAGTTAAATCATACGCAGGAGATAAATGCCATTCTTTTTTTGTATCATCAAAAAGAAAAGAAAAATTCTTTGAATGGTCATCTCTATTGTGAGCAAAAACATTGAAGCACATCAGCCTGAATAGTTGTTCAATATCATTATAATTTCTTGTAAGCTCAAGCGTAAGCTTCATCAAAATATTGTAATCCAGATTAGGAAGCCTGTGACTTGTTTCTAACAGTCCGCTTGCTGATACCATATGAATTTTTCTGCCGTTTTTACGGTCAAACCTTTTTACCCCAAAATACCCCGAACAAATTTTTGATGAAAAAAGCCTTGTTTCCGGCATATCTATTCCGCAATCTTTTGCGCATAATGAATATTGATACTCTTTTTCGCCAATATTTTTAGGGTCAAAAGATGACGGGAATTTAATTATCCAGTCTTCGTTATCTATAGAAGTTAAAATTTTAGGCCTTGCACCGCCGGATGAACCGCCCAGTTGAAAAAGTTCATCTAAGTTGTCCGAATCTTGTGATTCCAGTATTTTTGAACACTCTTGAGCAAGAATATCATAATCACAAATTTTGTTTTCCGTTTCAAATCTGTGTTCTGGCTTATAAGTCAAAGCGCCCATCCCGCTTTGCTGAACAACAGCAAGGCGATTAAGATTATAGACTTCGACAGGGTTTATTCTGTTTTTCAAAAACAATCTGTCAACCAGTAATCGTCCCCAGCCGTCAGGCAAACTGTCATTAAAAACACCAAACAATCCGCCAAATGGTTCGTATTTGGGGACAAAAACTTTCTTGACAAGGGGCAGGCTAAAAGGTGAAATGCTAAAACCGTTATTCAACCAGTCCGAATCATATTCAAAAGCAACAACTCTTTCGTGAGTTTTTGCAAGAGTTCCGACTAAAATATCGTTATAAAATACTTTTAAATATTTATAATTGTCCATTTATGACCTCATCAATGGAAGTGTAATTTTTTTGTGTAAACAAATTTTCCAAATCCCCTTCTAAATTGAGAGCAATCAGAATTTTTATAAAAGAATTCAAAGAAATTTCATACTTTGATTCAAACCTTTTGATAGAACCAAGGCTGACACCTGATTTTGAAGCAAGCTGAATTTGTGAAATTTTAAGCTTTTTGCGTTGCTGCTTAATTTTCTCAACCAATTCATGCGCTATATCATTAGGAGTTTTAGGATTAAATAAAAAATCATTCATAGATAATATATTATACTAAATTTAGTAAAAAGTCAATATTTAGATAATATATTATCCAGCATTTAATAAATCGAAAAATACAACAAAATGAAGTTGTGTTGTATTTTTGGGGTAAATGTATAAGGGTAGTGTAAATAGATTTTTTGCAGGCTGAAGTTTTTGAATGCTATTTAAACGATATTTAAACGCTGTTTAAATAGTGTTTAAATTTTGTGTCATTAGACTTTACTTTTTATGAGGAAGAAGCAATCATTGTCTGTGATTAGACGAGTTTAAAAATGAATGTCGTACAACCTATAAAAAAGATAGAAGATATTCAAAAGATTAAAAAATATTTGGCCAAAAAGCCAAGAGATGCATTGCTTTTTAGTTTTGGGATAAATACGGGGCTTAGAATATCTGATATATTATCGCTTGATGTTGGGGATGTAAAAGGCAGAGATTATATTGAAATTAGAGAGAAAAAGACGAATAAGTATAAGAAATTTCCGCTTAATAGGTTTTTGAAAGAGGAGATTGATTTATTTTTAGAAAGTTTGCCGAGTGAACAACCGCTTTTTTATACTCAAAAACATTGCAGGCTTGATAGAGCACAGGCATATAGAATTTTGAATAAGGCAGCACAAGCCGTTGGTGTGAAGGAAAGAATCGGGACACATACGCTAAGGAAGACATTCGGGTATCATCATTATAAAAAATATAATGATATAGTACTCCTGCAAAAAATCTTTAACCACTCATCACCATCAGTAACACTTCGCTACATTGGCATCGAACAAGACACAATCGACGAAAGCTATATGAATTTTTATTTGTAGAAATTTCATTGTGCTAATAGGCTTAAAAGTAATTATTTATAGCTTCCGACTTTTCTACCGTATTTGTCGTATTCGGTAATTCTACCGGATGAGTCTTTTTTAAAGGAACCTACTTTTTGACCGTATTTATCATATTTGGTGGTTACACCATTAGAATTTGTCTTGTAACTACCAGTTTTCTGACCATACTTGTCATAGGAATTATATCCTGTGGATGTTTTTTTATAGCTTCCAGTCTTTTGTCCATATTTATCATACTTGTTATAGCCAGAGGAAGTTTCTTTATAAGAGCCTGTTTTAGAACCGTATCTGTCATAAGAATTGTAGCCTGAAGTTGTTTGCCTATAAGACCCAGATTTTTGACCATATCGGTCATAAGAATTCACTGCAAAAGCAACATTTGCAAAGAATAACATTAGTAATAAAACTAAAAATTTTCTCATATACCCTCCAGTGTGCTTTATTTATTATAAATTTCTGTAATAATATCTTGTCCTTCCTTGCTTATAAGATTTGTTTTACTTTGAACAATTTCCTTGAATTCTTCAACTAATATGGAATTTTGACTTAAATAATTAATTATTTGTACAGCTAATTCATATTCATTAGCTTCTTGCCCATCTTCCAGTAATTGAGTAATTAATTCTTTTAGAATATCAACATTATTTACAACTAATTGGGGATTAAAAATTGAAACGATATTAG
>USIK01000105.1 GCA_900554775.1 uncultured Oscillospiraceae bacterium | reverse complement strand
AAAGAAAAAAGGCGGGCCGTGTACCTTAAGCGTGCCGAAGGATACATAAAGGAAATTGAAAAAGACGAGAAGATAAAGGCATGCATAAAGCTTTCTGCCATTGAGGGCGTTAACAGAAAGAAAATTGAAAGAATAGAAGAAATTTATCGCAAAAATAAGGAAGCTTGGGCTGAAAGCATAGTAAAAAGAGTTATTGAAAAATAAACTTTTTTAAATAACTTTGAGAACGGTGGTGAAATGAGATGATAATTTCTTATGCTTCGAATGCTGTGCTTTCAAAGGCGCGCGCAATGTACGGGAAAAGGATTTCGAAGAAAAATTACGAGGAACTTCTTGCATGCAGAAATATCCCCGATTTGGCTTCTTACCTTAAAAAGAAAACTCCCTACGGCGAAGTGCTTAAAGACATAAACGAGAACAGCGTTCACAGGAGCGACCTTGAAGACAGGCTAAAACTCAAGCTTTTCATAGACTTTGAAACCCTTGGAAGGTATGACCTTTCGGTTGGAGAGCATTTTTGCGATTATTTTGTTTCAAGAGCTGAGATTGAGCAGTTCATGCACACGATAATGCTTATTTCAGCTGGGAAGCCTGGAGGTTACAGGTTTATAATCCCTGATTTTTTCTACGGTCACACGAAGGTTGATTTAAAATCTCTCCCTTCATGTGAAAGTTTCGATGACTTTTTGCGTTGCGTTAAAGATTCTCACTATTACGAGATTTTAGCTCCTTTTAAACCGAAAAAAGGCGGTAGGCTTGACGTCACGGGAATTGAAACTGCCCTTCACAGTTATCTTTATGAGGTTGTTTTCGGGATTATTGATAAATATGTGAGAAATCCTGCGAAAAAGCAGCTCAGAGATTTTTTCAGCCTTTATATCGACCTTAATAACCTCATTAAAATCACGAGGATGAAAAAGTTTTATAAGCTTTCGGATGAATATATTTTAAATTGCCTTATAAAAGGCGGAACGCTGAGCAAAGAAAAACTTCTGTCGTTCATTGAAACTCCAAGCAATAAGCAAATGATGATAGATATGAAAAACACCCCAATGGGCAAAAAATGGTTTTCAAAAAACCTTGACATAGTCGATAAAGTGCCCAGAAACATGAGGTTTAACTGGTGCAAACATAACATAAGGTTTTCGATTTCGCCGCAGATAGTTTTGATGTCGTATGTTTTTCTTGAAGAAACCGAAATTCTTAATTTAACCACTATTATTGAAGGAATTAAATACAGACTTTCTCCTGATGAAATCAGAAAAATGCTTATAGTATAAAGAAAGGCGGGATGCCAAAAATGGCTGTATGTAAAATGAATCTTGTAAGCATTATAGGCCCTGTTAAGAAGCTCGATGAGCTTGTTAACATCTGCGGTGAGTCCGGGGTTTTTCAGCCTGATAATGTTTACTCTTTTTATTCAAGCACCGAGAATTTTTCTCCTATAACTGAGGAAAATCCTTTTTCAGCTCCTCTTGCAAAGCTCAAAAATGCCATATATTCATGTGGTGGAAAAGTTGAAAATGCCGATGTTTCGGGGTTTCAAGTAAGCAGGAGTAAGATTGACAAATTTGTTAATTATTTTTCGGAGAAAGTTGAAGCACTGGTTGACAAAAAAAGAGAAATCCACACGAACATAACGAACCTCAATGATGAATTTGAAAAGTTAAAACACTTCCGTGGCCTTGACAAAACGATGGACGAGGTTTTATCTTGCGAATACATAAAAGCAAGATTCGGAAGAATCCCTGTTGAAAATTTCGTGCAGTTCGAAAAGATTTCTCAAGAAAGCAAATTAAGAGGTCTTGACCTTATGTTTTTCGAGTTTGATAATGACGGCGAAAACGTTTGGGGCATTTACTTTGCAAGGGTTGAGGATTTGGAAGAAATCGACAGGATATTTTCAAAGATGCAATTCAGAGAAGTCAAAATGCGCATGAGCGAAAAAACTCCAAATGACAGGTCAAACGAAATAAAAATCCAGCTTAGCATCTTTGAGCGTAATTTGGAAGTGATTGAAGAAGAAATAGCAAAATTTTGGAGCGAGCAAAAAGCCAAATGCATGCAGTTTTACAAGAAAATCGAGAAGCTAAGCACTTATTTTGAAATAAAATCTTATGCTGCAAAATACGGCGACAGTTTCATTTTGGTTGGCTGGGTGCCGGAAGATGAAATAAAAGGCTTTAAAGAAAAAATAGGAACCATCAAGGAGCTTAAATGCTCGGTTGATAACGGCGACGATTTACTCAAAAATTCGCCACCGGTTAAACTTAAAAATAATCGGCTTTTCAGGCCTTTTGAGTTTTTCGTGAGTACTTATGGCATGCCATGCTACAATGAAATTGACCCGACTGTTTTCGTTGCAATGACCTACCCCCTGCTTTTTGGAATAATGTTCGCGGATTTGGGCCAAGGTCTTCTGGTAGCGCTTGTTGGCTGGCTGATGTTTAAGTTTAAAAACATGAAGCTTGGCAAAGTAATGATTCCTTGCGGACTTGCCTCAGCGTTTTTCGGGCTGATTTTCGGTTCGGTTTTCGGTTTTGAGCATGCGCTTGACCCCATTTATCAAAAAGTTTTCGGCCTAAAAGAAAAACCGATTGACGTTATGGGCCCGTCTTCTTCCAACATGATTATTTACAGCGCTGTTGGACTTGGAATCGTTCTTTTGATAATTTCGATGATTTTTGGAATTTGCTCAAATGTCAAGAGAAAAAACATTGGCGAAGCGATTTTTGGCCCAAGTGGAATTTGCGGCCTTACGTTTTATTCCTCGGTTATTTTCATGCTGTTTGACTCGATGGTGCTTCACACAGGCGTGGTTTCAGTGGTTTATGTTCTTGGGCTTATAATTCTGCCGCTGATTCTCATAATGTTTAAAGATGTTTTAGCGGACCTCGTGGAAGGCAAGAAAGACTG
>USIK01000104.1 GCA_900554775.1 uncultured Oscillospiraceae bacterium | reverse complement strand
AAATTAGTTCGGTGGTCTTTGACTAAAGTATACGGCATGAAGGTGTAAGAACGAATCTGCGAACCCCATGCAATTTCTTTTTGAACGCCTTTTATATCCTCGATTTTTTCAAGTTGTTCTCTTTCTTTTATTTCAACCAGCTTTGATTTCAAAATTTTCATAGCGGTGTCTCTGTTTTGAAACTGACTTCTTTCGTTTTGGCATGCAACGACTATTCCCGTCGGAATATGCGTCAGCCTTACAGCGGAAGAAGTCTTGTTTACGTGCTGGCCGCCGGCGCCGCTTGCGCGGTAGACATCCATTTTTATGTCGTCGGGCGAAATGTCAACTTTAATTTCATCGTTAATTTCCGGTATGACTTCAATTGAAGCGAAAGAAGTGTGCCTTCTGCCGGAAGCATCGAAAGGAGAAATCCTGACTAACCTGTGAACACCATTTTCACCCTTTAAAAAGCCATAAGCATTCAGGCCTTCGATCAATATCGAAGCGCTTTTTATTCCTGCTTCTTCACCATCGAGATAGTCAAGAATTTTCACTTTGTATTTGTGCTTTTCAGCCCAGCGCATGTACATTCTCAGAAGCATTTCGGCCCAATCTTGCGATTCCGTTCCGCCAGCGCCTGCATGAAAAGTTAAAATTGCGCTTGAAGAATCATATTGCCCTTTTAGAAGAGCAACCAAGGTTTGAGTTTTGATTTCTTTTTCAAGAGCGGCAAGTTTGCTCGAAATTTCTTCCAAATAAGAATCGTCGTTTTCTTCCTCAGAAACTTCTATTAAAACTTCAAGTTCCTCGAAATCTGATTTTACCGCTGAAAAGCCTTTAACTTTGGAGCTTAAAAGCTTTATTTCAGAAAGAATTTTCTGGGATTTTTTCGTGTCAGACCAAAAGTCTGCCTTAGAGGTTTCTTGCTCTAAAGCAGATAACTTTTTTTCTGAAGATTCTATTTTGAGTGCTTCTGAGAGTGATTTTAGTTTTGGCTTTAGTTTGTTTAGTTCTAAACGCATTTCTTCGAGCTGTAAAATTTTAAATCACCCCTAAGGTTTAGATATTTTTGAATTTTTCGTTGTAAGAATCAATGCATTCTTTGATTACTTTGATTGCTTCTTGGCTTGACATAATGTCTTCAACCTGGGTTTTTTTGTTTTCGAGTTCTTTGTAAACTTTGAAGAAGTGTTTCATTTCTTCGAAAATGTGTGCCGGAAGTTCGGTTATGTCTCTGTACATATTGTATGTTGGGTCACCCTTTGGTATAGCAATGATTTTTTCATCTTTGCTTCCTGAATCAATCATTGTGATCATTCCGATAGGGTAGCAATCCATTATTGTAAGAGGGTCAATGTATTCTGTGCAAAGAACCAAAACGTCAAGCGGGTCGCCGTCTTCTGCTAAAGTTCTTGGAATAAAGCCGTAGTTTGCAGGGTAATGAGTTGAGGTGTAAAGGATTCTGTCAAGTTTGAGCATGCCAGTTTCTTTGTCAAGCTCGTATTTAACTTTGCTTCCTTTTGGAATTTCAATCACTGCAGTGAATTTTTCTGGTTTAATTCTTTCAGGTGCTATGTCGTGCCAAATGTTCATGATGTTTAATTGCTCCTTTAATTTCTTTTATTTTGGATTTCTGCCGCTTTAGCCGCATTTTTCACCAGCATTGCTACTGTCATCGGGCCTACTCCGCCCGGAACAGGGGTTATCTTAGAGCAAATTGGCTCCAAGTTTTCAAAATCGGCGTCTCCGCAAAGTTTGCCGTTTTCATCGCGGTTTATTCCAACGTCGATTACCACGGCGCCGGGTTTAACCATTTCTTTTTTGAGGAATTTTTCTTTGCCCACCGCGCAAATGACTATATCGGCGAGCTTGCAAATTTCTTCAAGGTTTTTCGTTTTGCTGTGGCAAACGGTAACGGTTGCGTCGTTTTGAATCAAAAGCAGTGCCAGTGGTTTGCCTACGATGTTGCTTCTTCCGATGATTACGCAGTGTTTCCCCGCAAGATTTATGTTTTCGTGCTTTAAAATTTCAAGTATTCCTGCAGGTGTGCAAGGAAGAAACTTTGCATCTCCTTTGAATAAATCGCCTATGTTTTTTGAGGTAAATGCGTCAACATCTTTAAGCGGACTTATTCTCTCGCAAATTGTTTTAGAGTCAAGATGCGGTGGCAAAGGAAGCTGAACTAAAATTCCTGAAACTTCTTTCGTGGTGTTCAGTTTGTTAATCAGGTTTAAAATTTCTTTTTCAGATGCGTCTTCAGGAAGCAAATATTCTTCTGATTTAATTCCTGCCTTTTCGCAAGCCATTTTTTTATTCCTGACGTATGTTTTCGAAGCTTGGTTGTTCCCAACCATAATGACCGCAAGACCGGGGGTTACCCCCTTGCCATTTAGCTTCTCGGCATCTTTTTTAACGCTTTCAAGAACGCTTTGAGCTATTTTTTTACCATCAATTATCATTAACTTTGCACTTCCCTTGACTTTAAAACTCGTGGGCGAGTAAAATAAAACATATATAAGTATAACACATACTGGAGGAATTTGAAAGTGAAAATTAAAAAAGCCGTTATTCCCGTTGCGGGTTATGGAACCAGGGTGCTTCCAGCAACTAAATCCATGCCTAAAGAAATGTACCCGATTGTGGACAAGCCTGCTATTGAATACATTGTGAAAGAAGCGGTTGATTCCGGGATAACTGACATATTAATGGTAACAACAAGAGGAAAAGAAATCATAGAAAACCATTTCGACAGAAGCCCCGAGCTCGAAAGCGCGCTTGAAAGAAGCGGCAAGCTTGAAATTTTGGAAACCGTTAAAAATATTTCGAAAATGGCGAATATTTATTTCATTCGCCAGAAAGAAGCAAGAGGTCTTGGCGACGCTATTTTGAAGGCTAAGAATTTTGTTAGCGGTGAGCCTTTTGCCGTGCTTTACGGAGATGACATCATGCACTGCGAAGGCACGCCCGTTTGCAAGCAGCTCATCAATGCTTTTGAAGAGTTCGGCCTTGGGGTCGTTGGCGCTAAAGAAGTGCCGAAAGAAAGCGGTGG
>USIK01000103.1 GCA_900554775.1 uncultured Oscillospiraceae bacterium | reverse complement strand
TTGATACTACTGACATATAAGTCCTCCTTGGTTTTTCCTCCGCCGACACCAAAAGCCCTATGGCTCAATCACCAAGTACTTTAAATCGGCGTGTGTAATTTTGCGCACAAGCGCAATGGCTATTATATCATACTCTTGATTGCATTTCAATATCGTTTTCAAATTTTTTTACAAAATCATCATTGCATCGCCGAAACTGAAAAATCTGTATTTCTCTTTAACTGCTTCTTTGTAGGCGCCAAGCGTGTTTTCGTAGCCTGCAAAGGCGCAAACTAGAATGATAAGCGTGCTTTCAGGGAGGTGAAAATTCGTGATAAGGCCATCCATAATTCCGAATTTGTAACCCGGCTTTATGAATATATCAGTTGACATTTCGCAAGCTTTAGCCTCGCCGAATTTGCTGTAAACCGACTCCAAAACTCTGCAGCTTGTGGTCCCCACGCAGATGACTCTTTTACCCGCAGCTTTCGTCTTTTTAATGAGTTCTTCGGTTTCTTTCGGCATCTGGAAAAACTCAGAATGCATCTTGTGGTTCGCAATGTTTTCTTCTTTAACGGGCCTGAATGTTCCGAGCCCAACATGAAGAGTAACATAACCAATGTTGACGCCTTTTTGCTTTAATTTTTCAAAAACTTCGGGCGTGAAATGAAGCCCCGCAGTCGGAGCTGCAGCCGAGCCGAGATCCTTAGCATAAATCGTTTGGTAGCGCGACTGATCCTTGAGCTTTTCTTTTATGTAAGGCGGAAGAGGCATCTGGCCTACCTTTTCGAGCTTGGCAAAAAAATCGGTTTTATCTTCAAACTCAATTATTCTGTTGCCATCTTCCAAAATATCCTTCACTGTGGCTTTGAGCACAACGCCGTCAGTGCCCTCAAAAATAAAACTAAAATCTTTTTTAACTTTCTTGCCGGGTTTAACAAGGCACTCCCAAATTCCCGTGCCATGCTGCTTCAAAAGCAAAAACTCCGCTATTTTTCCGGTGTCAACATTTTTCCCGAAGATTCTCGCCGGCAAAACTTTCGAGTCATTGAGAATAAGGCAATCGCCTTCTTGCAGATAATCTGCAATATTATAAAAATGATCATGAGTCAGCTTCCCGCTTGATTTTTCCATGATCATAAGCCTGGAATCATCTCTTTTTTTAAGGGGAGTTTGCGCTATCAAATCTTCAGGCAAATCATAATAAAATTCGCTTTTTTTAGTAAAATCATGCTTAATTTCGTTCACTTTTCTTCTCCTTGCTAGTCTAATTTTTGTTAAATAATCAAATTGACATATTTCTAAATACAATGTTATTATAAAGCTTTAGAGCAGCAAAATAAATTTGAAACTGCTTAATTTAAATAAAAATATCATTGTAAACAAAAGGCGGTGAGAAGAGCGAATGATTTTATTTATATTGCTAAAATAAAAGACCGGAAAATCATAAGCTCAAAATTTTATGAAAAAATACAGTGTTGGAATCATCGGCGCTACCGGAACGGTGGGTCAAAAATATATTTCACTTCTTGAAAATCACCCTTGGTTTGAAATCAAAGTTTTGGCAGCAAGCGAAAACTCTGCCGGGAAAACCTATGAAAACGCCGTTAAAAACAAATGGATAATGGAAAAAGCAATCCCTGAAAACGTTAAAGACATCGTGGTTTTGGATGCGGTTAAAGACGCAGAAAAAATCGCCGGTGAAGTTGATTTTGTTTTCTGCGCGGTGAGCCTTAGCAAAGAAGAAACGAAAAAACTCGAAGAAAAATACGCAAAGCTCGAATGCCCCGTTATTTCGAACAACAGCGCAAACAGGCTCACGGAAGACGTCCCGATGATTATTCCCGAATTAAACGCAGACCACATGAATATTATTGAAAAGCAAAAGGAAAGGCTCGGCACGAAGCGCGGCTTCATAGCGACTAAATCTAACTGTTCGATTCAATGCTTCGTTCCTGCGCTTTACCCGCTTGAAAAATTTGGTCTTAAGTCAGTTTTAGTATGCACATACCAAGCTATTTCAGGCGCGGGCAAAAACTTCGATTCTTGGCCGGAAATGAAAGATAATGTTATTCCTTTCATAAAAGGTGAAGAAGAAAAATCCGAAATAGAACCACTCAAAGTTTGGGGCAAAATCACAGATGGCAAAATAGTTCCTTCGAAGACCCCAAACATAACTTCGCAATGCTTGAGAGTTCCCGTAACTGACGGCCACACAGCCGCGGTTTTTGCATCGTTCGAGAAAAAAGCTCAGGTCGAAGAAATCATAAAAATTTGGGAAGACTTCAAAGGTGACCCAAGAAGCCAAGGCCTCCCGAGCTCACCGGGCAAATTCATAACCTACTTTAAAGAAGATGACAGGCCGCAAATAGCTTCTGAAAGGAACCTTGAGCACGGCATGGGAATCTCAGTGGGAAGGCTCAGAGAAGACTCGCAATATGACATTAAATTCATTTGCATGAGCCACAACACCGTAAGAGGCGCAGCCGGAGGATCCATCTTACTTGCTGAAATGCTTTGCAGAGAAAACTACATTTAGGAGGAAATTAAAATGAAAAAAACAATTTTTAAAGGTGCGGGAGTCGCGCTTGTGACTCCAATGAAAAACGACGGTAGCGTTGACTATGAAACTCTCGGAAAGTTAATTGACTTCCAGCTTAAAAACGAAACCGACGCCATTATTTCATGCGGAACAACCGGCGAATCCGCAACTCTCACCCCTGCCGAACACAGCAAAGTAATTGAGTTCACAATCAACCGAGTAAACGGAAAAATCCCGGTAATTGCAGGCACGGGGAGCAACTGCACCGCTAAAGCTCTGGAAGCATCAAAAGAAGCTGAAAAGCTCGGCGCAGACGGCCTTTTAATCGTTACGCCTTACTACAATAAGACCTCTCAAAAGGGCCTTGTAAGCCACTATAACCTCATTGCGGACAGCGTAAGCACACCGATAATCCTTTACAATGTTCCTTCGAGAACAGGCGTTAACATCAAGCCTGAAACCTACAAAATTCTTTCGAAACACCCGAACATCGTTGCCGCAAAAGAAGCAAACGGAGACATTTCAAGCGTTGCGAA
>USIK01000102.1 GCA_900554775.1 uncultured Oscillospiraceae bacterium | reverse complement strand
TTCATCCAATCTCGGGGTTGTTGAGCTTACGGTTGCAATTCATAAAATTTTTGACCTCCCTGAAGATAAAATCGTTTGGGACGTCGGCCACCAGTGCTATGCCCACAAAATGCTAACAGGAAGGCTTGATAAAATCGGAACTATCAGGAAGGAAGGCGGGCTTTCTGGCTTCACGAACAGAAGCGAAAGCGAGTATGATATTTTCACTTCGGGTCACAGCAGCACTTCGATTTCAGCTGCGGTTGGTTTAGCAAGGGCCAAAAAAATAAACGGTGAAAGCGGCAGCGTTGTTGCGGTTATCGGCGATGGAGCCCTCACGGGTGGCCTTGCCTACGAGGGGCTTAATAATGCTCAAAAGCTCAAGAATTTCATTTTGATTTTGAATGACAACCACATGTCAATTTCCAAAAATGTTGGTGCAGTTGCGAGGTATTTAACCGCTGCGAGAATGGGCGTGACTTACAGAAAAGCCAAAAATGCCCTTAGCGGAGTTCTTGAAAAGACGGCTTTTGGAATGAAAATCGAGAAGTTTTTGAAAAGTTCTAAATCCGCGGTTAAAAACATTGTTTACAAGAGCAGCATTTTTGAAAAAATGGGTTTTGAATATTACGGCCCAGTTGACGGGCACAACTTAAAAGAGCTTGAAAAAGCGTTTAAAATCGCAAAACATATTAACAAACCAGTGGTCATTCATGTCGTGACGAGTAAGGGCAAGGGCTACAGTTTTGCGCAAAAGGACCCCAAAAATTTCCATGGTGTTTCGCCGTTTAATATTCTTACAGGGGACCTTAAAAAGAAAAAATCTGCTAATTTTTCGGAAGTTTTCGGCAATAAAATTTGCGAACTTGCGAAAGATAACCCTAAAATTTGTGCGGTAACTGCTGCAATGACTGGCGGAACAGGCCTTGCTAAGTTCAAAGAAAAGTTTAAGTTAAGGTTTTTCGACGTTGGAATTGCTGAGGCTCACGCCGTGACTTTTTCTGCCGGGCTTTGTGCAGGCGGCTTAACGCCTGTGTTTGCGGTTTATTCGAGTTTCCTTCAAAGGGCGTATGACGAAATTATTCATGATGCTTCGATGCAAAATTTGAAAGTGATTTTAGCAGTTGACAGGGCAGGGTTCGTTGGCGAAGACGGCGAGGCTCACCAAGGGCTTTTTGATGTTTCTTTTTTAAATACTGTTCCTAACGCCAGGATTTTTGCGCCTTCATTTTTCAGTGAGCTTGAAGAAATGCTGGATGAAATTGTTTCTTGCGAGTCAAATCATATTGAGGTTTTAAGATACCCGCGCGGCGGGGAATTATTTAAACCTGAAAATTATAAATACAATCATTTGCCTTTTGAGTTTTTCGGGGATTTAAACTCTAAAGTTTTGATTGTAACTTACGGCAGGCTTTTTTCAAATGCGTTTAAAGCTATGAAAAATCTCGAAAAGCAAGGCAAAAAAGTGTGTATTTTGAAATTAAATATTATTAAACCGATTGACGAAAAAGCGGTTTTGAAGTGCCTTGATTTTGAAAACATTTTGGTTTTCGATGAATCTTGTAAGTCAGGGGCGGTGAGCGAGACGCGCGGCAGCCTCATTGCAGGCAAGTTTAAAGGCAATTTTGAAATTAATGCCGTGCCTGACACTTTCGTTGCGCATGCGAGCGTTGATTCTCAGATGAAAAAATACGGCCTTGACCAAGAAAGCATGGAAAATAAAATTTTAAAGCTTTTTAATTAACAGGCATTTTGCTGCATATATTTGATTGAGGTGTATCTCGATTGAATATAAACAGTATTATAAAAATGCTTGAATATTCGGGCATTTCTTACAACGACAGCGAGTTTCTTGAAAACGGCGAAATCATTCGCAGCATTACCGACCCGGAAACTGATGTTTCTTATCATATTCGTGTGAAGGGCGACACTTTGACAGTTGCGTTTCGTGGTTCTGATTCAAAAAAGGATTGGAGCTTTAACCTTGATTTTTTCAAA
Organism: uncultured Oscillospiraceae bacterium; assembly: GCA_900554775.1. Taxonomy (GTDB): domain Bacteria; phylum Bacillota; class Clostridia; order Oscillospirales; family Acutalibacteraceae; genus UMGS1491. The sequence goes on along the minus strand of USIK01000102.1, from coordinate 1,127 downwards.
AATGTGATTCCTTACGGCAATAGGGACTCTGAAATCAGGGTTCATTCGGGGTTTATAAGCGCTTATAAATCGAGAAATGTTAGAGGAATCATAAGGAGTTTTGTGAGCGACAGTATCAAAAAAATTAGGCTCACAGGCCATTCATATGGCGCAGCGCTTGCGATTCTTTGTGCGGTTGACCTTCAATATACTTTCAGCGACAGGGACTATGAAGTGGTGGTTTTTGGGTGCCCGAGGGTTGGCAACAGCGCTTTTAGAAATTCTTACAACAAAAGGATTTTCAAAACACTTCGTGTGGAAAATGCAGGAGATATCATAACCAAAGTGCCCTTTGCACTTATGGGTTTTCGCCATGTTGGGGCCAGGCTTTTGCTTAAAGGCAGTGGCTTTTCGGGCGTTAATCCGCATTATTTGCAGGAGTATTATTCAAATATATGGGCTGTTTAGTTTTACTTTTCAGAATTTTCTTCCTGCTGATGGTCGTTGGGGTTATTATTTCGTTTATTTTCATGATTCTCGGCGCTGTGAAAATCTTTTTTTGTTGTGTTTGCCCAGCTGTTTTCAGCGGGTGGGTTATTTTCGTTCTTATTCTTTTGTTTATATGTTTAATTTTTGGATTCACAAGGTGAATAAGATATAAAATTTTTCGGTTTTTGCCCTTTAAAATTAGCTCGCAAAAATTTGAATTTCAAAGTATAATTGAGGGTGTAGACTAATAAAAAATGAAGTTAAAAAAAGGAGGAATTTTAAATGAATTTTGGATGGGATATATGGCAGGTTTTAAACTGTTTGATGTCAATAATTGCATTCTTCGGAACTGTAATTAACGCAGAAAGAAATATACTCGGGTTTGTTTTCTGGCTTATTTCAAATGCTTACTTCTCAGTCAGGTTCTTTTACATCGGGGAATATTCCCAAGGAGTTTTGTTCGCTTTCTATTTCCTTTGGGCGATAAGAGGAATTTACGTTTGGACTAAAAAAGAAAACAAAGACGAAAAAGCTGAGTCTTAAGGTGTTTTGACATGAAACTTTTATTACATACCTGTTGTGCGCCGTGCTTTTTGAAGTGTGGCGAAGTTTTGGAAGATGAAGGCATCAAGCCAACTCTTTTTTGGTACAACCCAAAC
>USIK01000101.1 GCA_900554775.1 uncultured Oscillospiraceae bacterium | reverse complement strand
TGAGCTCACAAATTTCTTAAGCAGTCATCGGGCTTTTACCTTTTAAAGATTCAAAAACTTCAGCTTGCTTTTTCGAAAGTTTTTTGTCCCCCGCAGAAAAATCAGGGTTTACGGATAATAAATCTTGCTTTTTTTCCTTAGTACTTTTCGAAATATTTACCTTTTCAATCACCGCACCTTTTTGAATTAAAGAATTTAAAACTTTGGTGTAATTCTTGATTTTCAAATTTTTAAGGTCATTTGGACAAAAAGAATCAAGCGAAGAAACCTCACTCAAAAAAGCTTTCTCTTCTCCGCTTAAATCTTCTTTAGGCTCAGCCAAAAAATACGTCACACTTTTGATTTTTCCGCCAATTTCTTTTGGAATCACCGCATTTATAGCATCATAGTAAGTGCAAAAGCAGCTTTCTTTAATCCATTTTATAATTCCCAGCATTTCTTTCGAAACAACCGGCGCACTGTCAAGCACAGAGCGAATGCTCTTTAAATTCGTTGCGCTTTCAGCCAAAGTGCTGACTTCCATGACCATTCCCTGGCGCTTAAAATTGCTATTTCCAAAAGGGACAACCACCCTTTGCCCAGGATTCAAATTTTCGCACATATTTTCAGGGATTTTGTAACTATAAAGCACATCATTAATATAATTTATTTTGCTAATTGCAACTAACGCGATTTTTATCATTTACTTTTTTTATTCCGTTCTTTTGAATTATTAAATTTTTTTCAGGGTTTGAGCCGAGAACTTCTCATAATCCTCTTCAACCTTTTTTATGGAATTTAGTATGCTAGAATTTTTCTGATTTTTAGCCTTCATAATTTCGTTTGTATACTCATATACTTTGTCGAAATACTCTTCCATTGTGCTAAAGTTCTTGTTCTTTTTGTTCCTCAAAAACTTCTCGCATTCTTCAGTGGTCGTAATCTTTTTGTAAGCAATATGCGGCTCATCTAAAACAAAATTTACCCTTTCCGCTGGCCTCAAGCTCGCTTTGCTAATGTTATTTTTCTTAAATATTTTTTCAACTTGCTCTTCATAATTCTTAATTTGCTCAAGAAATTTCTTCACAAATTTTCTGTCTTCAGTGCTGTTTTTTATCTTGCCTTTTATCTTATTTTTCAAGCTAATTTTAAATTTTCCTTTGCAAATATAATCTAAATCTTGCAGCAATTCATTAATTGAATTATTAACAACACTGGGTATTTCTATAGATAAATTATATAAATTTTCAAAATTCATAAAAAATTCTTTGTCAAGTTTATTTGAGATTTTATTTTTGGCTGCAAATTTAAAAAACTCATTTTGAGGGCCAATAAGATCATTTTTAACCTTATCGTCTAAATCTTTATTATCCAAAATTTTTTTCATTAAAGTCTTGTCTTTTTTAAGGATCTTATCAATTTGTTCAAGAGGAGATTTTATTCTCATTACTGCTTGCAAAAAATTTATTAAAGTTCCGCTGTTTGAAGCACCTTCCGCACCACGAAATTGTTGCGCAATTTTTTGAACTTTTTTAGCATCATATTCATTTAATTTATACATATTATAGCATTTTTTCATATAACTTTTATGTTTCTTAATCTTAATGTAGCTAATCGCCATGTTGACTACATAATCATCTGAATGAGCTTTATTTGCAAAATCTTCCAACGATTTGAGATAATTCCAGTATGCAATCATTATCTTTTCAAAGTTTATTATAGAAACTCCGCCCGGTTTGCTTTGTTTAACATATTTAACTTTTGGGATGTTATAACTCTTAATGGAACTGCTCTTCATCATTTTTGCACTATCTCTAGATGCCCCAATACTCATGCCATACGTCCTCCCTTAATCATTAAAACTTGCCCATCATTATATTACATAAAAATAGTTATGTCAAGTAAAAAAACGTACAATCTAGATAAATTTAATCTAAATTGCACGTTCAAATATGTTAAGCTTCAGGGTCAAAAACCTCGTATTCACCGTCTCTTATTTCTTCGTAAGCAATCTTAACAGGTTTCTCCGTTACGATGCTTCCCGTTTCAATTATCTCATCAGTTATTTCCCTTGCACGTTTTGCAACCGCAACAACAAGAGGATAATTATTCATGCGGCCTTCAATCATGTCTTTCACAGGTAATTTAAGCATTTTTTAAGACCTCCTCGATTTTAGGTTTCATGTATTTAAACTTCATAGACTGGGCATCTATAATTTTCAAAACATTGCTAGCGCACTCTTCAACATATTCATTAGTCACTACGTAATCGTAGTACTTTGCGAACTCAATTTCCCTTTTTGATTCTTCAACTCTTATGGTAATTACTTCCTCTGTGTCCGAAGCACGGTTGATATTGCGCCTGTAAAGCTCTCGATCCGTAGGAGGAATAATGAAAACACCAATAGCTTCAGGAAAATTATCTAAAATTTGTTTGCCGCCCTGAACCTCTATTTCCAGAATAACGTTATTGCCTTGTTCAAGTTCCTTTTCAACCAGGCTTCTAGGCGTTCCATAATAGTTACCGCAATACTCGGCGTATTCAAGCATCTCGCCATTTTTTGCAAGCTCAAGAAACTTTTCTCTTTTTAAAAAATAGTAATCTTCTCCATCAACTTCGCCTTCGCGCGGCTCACGAGTCGTGTAAGATGTAGACAGTTTCAAGTTTTTTCTTCTGCCAATGATTTTACTCATCAAAGACCCCTTTCCAACTCCGGAAGGACCCGAAAAAACTATTAAAAACCCTCTACTCATAAACTAACTCCTCAAAATTAATTATTTAAGATTCATCTTTTTCAATCTTGCCAAAAATAACTTCCGCGCTAAGCGCAGAAAGCACGACATGACCGGTGTCCATAATTAAAACGGACCCTGTCTTTCTCCCGCAAGTGGAATCGATTAAAACATTTTTTTCTTTGGCTATATGTATAAGGCGCTTTATAGGTGCGGAGTCAACACTAAGAACACTCACTAACCTATCAAGCGCAATATAATTTCCAAAGCCTATATTAAAAAGCCTCAAACTTAAGCTCCTGTTTTTAAAAAAATTGGAGGCGCCACCCAGATTCGAACTGGGGAATAGAGGTTTTGCAGACCTCTGCCTTACCACTTGGCTATAGCGCCATATAAAAAAACTGGAGCGGATGACGGGGCTCGAACCCGCTACCTCCACCTTGGCAAGGTGGCGCTC
>USIK01000100.1 GCA_900554775.1 uncultured Oscillospiraceae bacterium | reverse complement strand
TGAGCGGCAGTCCGCGATTCTCCCACCATGCCTTTAATTCCTCGGCTGTAGGGTTGTCCTCTACGATGTGTCTGTCATCAAAGGCAACGCCGTTTTCTGTAAGCCATGCCTTCGCCTTTTTGCAGGTGCTGCATTTGGGGTATTCTAAAAACAAAATAAGCATTTTTTCGCTTCCTTTCCATGAATTTTTCCTATAGTATAAACTTTTTCTGTTTTTTCAAAAAGTGCTATTGAAAATTCAGGTAAAAAAATGCTCAGTTTAATTTGCAGCGAAGAAGAAAAGAAGATGGCCAGATTTCCACAGCAAAAGGAAAAATCTGAACAATTACTACACAATTTCTTCTTAAATCCAGATCTCAAAGATATGGTTTTAAAAATTTTTTCTCCTACTTTGCCAAGCATAAATACAGCAGGATATGACAGATTTAAATCTACATTAAAAAATATTGAAAAAATAGAATCTTATTTCCAAAAAGCCTTTATAATAGGCTTTGCCTGCGCAATAAATATCGAAACAGTCACTTTTATGGCAAGCCAAACCAATAAAGAATACCTAAGCGACATTTATTTATGTTATTTGGCAGGGCACTCCTTCCCAGAAGTTTCTCCGCTAACCGAACCAAACATGGCTTATATGATTCAAATTATAAACAAATTTTTAGTAAATTATAATATGGGTCTAAAACCTTTGCAGTCAGATTGCAAAGTAATAGAATATGTTAAATTTAAAAATTTAGTTCTAGATAGAATAGATATCTTTAACCTTGGATATGAGTTTTACAATATAATTCGCGATGAAGAAGCCGAAACAAAAGCAATCATCTATAGATATAAAACAAAAAAAGTCCCTCATTGCGAAAAAGTTCCCGAAGGTTATGTATTAGATCTAAAAGAAAACTCCCGCTTTAAAAGAAAAATAAAAGCTGCATTTAAGGCTAGAATCGGTACCTACTTAAAAAACGAATTACCATTCAATATTTAAAAGAACTAAACCTATCAATTTTTATGATCGGTTTACAAATTGTTTAACAACTCCAGCAAAATTTTCATGTTGAAGACATTTTTGCTTAATGATAAACTTAAATTATACAAATATAAAGAGGAATGATTTCGTGATAAAAAAATCACTGTCAGCCTTTTTGGCAGGCATACATTTGCTTTCTTCGGTAAGCACCACTACTTTTGCAAGCGGAAGCAAACATATCGCACCACCTCAAAAGCCAACAACCTATCGTTCAGGTAGTTTATCACTTCAAAAAAGAAAAATAGCTGCTCAAAAGGTATTTTTAGTTGCTTTGCTTTGCGCAATGGGAACTAATGTTTACATAAAATTTCAAAGAGAACAAACCGTCCAAAACTTAAATTTCACAGTATTTGGAATAGGAAATTTATTCATTCAAGACTTAAAGCCCAGCCAAAATAGATTGCAAATGGGAAATTTATTAGAATTTCTCACAAATAGTAAAGCCGCTATAGATTTCAAATACAATTTAAGGCCTAGAAGCCTGATACTAGATTGCGTAAAAATTAATAATTATTTTTTAACTCAAAATGAAATTTATAAAATAGGCGAAAAAGTTCTTGAATTTATCTATGTAAAAAAAAGGACCGCCTATTTAAATCATAGTATTCATAAGATGGTAAATTTAACAGAAGATGTTTTGTTTCGCCAAAACATCTTAAATATTTTCGGGGAAATTTTAAACCCTATACCCCATGAATGCAGGAACGTACTTAGCTTTTATTCCCTACAACTTAACAGAGACTCTAGAAAATTCGAACCTCTTAAAGATATTCACCACATTTATTACCTCCAAAATCACCCTGATAAATCTCAAAAAATTATTTTTTGCTATCAAAAAGCCTTTTTAGTTGGGATCCTTAGCGTGCTGGGAATTGACATGCAAGTAAGGAAACCCAGCAAAAGCTTCCACGAATTCAAAGACCACATTTTGATGTGTAGCTTCAATGGTGAAAATGTTTACTCCGAAACAACGAAAAAAACTTTGAAATGCATAGAAAATATGATATATACCACTCGCCGCCTTTTCCCGCCGGAAAAAATAAATATAAATATCGAGGAATTCGGCTATATAATTCCCACAGAAGTCACAATAGGTGGCATAACGCTTAATGAAATCGACATTTTTAATTTAGGGCAAAGGTTTTATAGCCTAGTGCAAAAAAATTTCTGCCAAATAATAAAAGACTGCCCGAATAATACAGGAATTCAAGCAATACTCAGGGAGAGACTTCCCTAATCTAAACTCCTAATCAAACCAAAAACCATCATATAAACAATAAATTTAAAAAAGGAATGATCTTCATTGATTAAAAAAACATTATCCACTATTTTAGCCTCCACATTCATGCTTTCTTCAGTAGCTTTGGCAAGCGGTAAAAAACCACAAGTCGAAGAAAAATTGCCAAAAATAAGCATAGAAGAAAACCGCACATACAAAAAAGAATTAAAAGAAGAAAAAAACCACATATACACTGCTCAAAAAGCTTTTTTAATTGGCCTTGCCTGTGCGTTTGACGTTCATGTTGAAATAGAATTCATTGCTGACAAGCCTGGGAAAACTTACAATTTTAAAATATCATGCATCCATAACTCAAAATTTGAATATGCAGATTGGCCTATTTCCAAGCAATCAAGGCAAATATTGATGATTTTGCGCGGAATTAGAAAAATACCATACATTGAAGCAAAATTGCCTAAGAACAAATGTGTAATAGAGACCTTAGAAATTAATAATCATGTTATGATGCACGATTTCATTTATGAATTCGGCGATTTGATACTAAAAATAATTCACAGAAAGAAAATAAACGCAATTAAAGAAGGCAAACTAGATGAGCCATTAAATTTAAAAACAGATGAAGAATTTAAAAACGAAATAAAAGATCTTTTTAGCGAAATTTTAAAGCCCGCACCAAGCATCACTCCAAAAGTTCATAACTTTTATTTACCACCACTATAAGACGTTCAAACTTCAAAAATTAGCCTTTTAAAATACTTCATTTAGAATTTAATTTTAAAAAAACCCATCAATAAAAAGGAATGATCTTATGATTAAAAAAACGCTTTCAATTTTCATGGCTTTTAGTTGCCTGTTTTCATCAGGAACGCCTATTTTCGCTGATGGCGATGAATATTTGCCAATTCAATAT
>USIK01000099.1 GCA_900554775.1 uncultured Oscillospiraceae bacterium | reverse complement strand
ACGCTTGCTCACCCCAAGCTTCTGCTTTAGGACGAACATACTGCCGCGCTTGACGCGAAATCTCGCGAGAAAATTTGCGAGCTTACCAAAAAAATCACCAAAGATGAAGAAATGACAACTTTAATGATAACTCATAACATTGAAGATGCTTTTAATTTTGGTATAAGGACTTTGGCTCTTAGCCCTGGCGGCGTTGTGACTGATCTTGGCGGTGCTGAAGAAAGAAGTCTTAACCTTAAAAACTGCAATTGGATGAGGTATTTATAAAATTAAAAAATCGGCCGATTTAAAATCAGTCGATCTTTTTTATGTAATTTAATATTTTGAGTCATTTAAAATTGCTTTTAAATTTTCTTCTCCAAGGTTTTCAACCGTGCGGCCTTTTTCTCTCAAATCACGTCTGAGTGCCGCACTTGCTATTTCAATCAGCGAGGTCGTCATCGGAGTTTTCACCCCAAGATGCTTCCCGAGAGATTCAAGCATAACAAGGCCTTGAGGAACATCTTCGGTGATGTACCTTGAATCAACCACAGTAGGCCCCGCAACGGCTGAAGGCATAGCAGCATACCACATGAAAACTTCCTTCGCGCTGCGCCTGTCGTTAGGGCTATTGCGTATTTTGCAGGCTTCGGCATAAGGTAGCCTTTCAAAACCCATTTTTTCAAGAACATCCATTTTTTCGCCGTCGAGTTTTTCCAAAATATTCCAAACGCTTGGAGTAAACACTTCGTGATACATAACGTAATCTCCGTGAGTTTTTTCAATTCTAGGAATACTCATTATAGCGCCAACGGTGTGGACTATCAAGTTTGGATTGTGCAAGCCTGCTTCTGCGACCGAAGATATGTAAGAAAACGGGAAGCCGATTTTATCGAGTTTTTCGGCCGCTTGCTCTTTTTTGCTCGATGGGAAGATTCCTATCGGGTTATTCACGTTTCTGAAAGAAACTTTAACCATTCCCGGCTGAGTGATGCGGCAATCAATGAATGAGCTTTCAGCTTCGGCTAATATTACGTCTTTGTTTACGCCGTGCTTGAGGGCAAATGCCGTTGATATGTATCCTGGGTTAAACATGAGAATTTGACCGGGTTTAAGATAAGGAACCATTCTTTTTATGAGATTTTCATGGTAAATAGACTGAATGTAAACGATGACTACTTCGCACTCTGAAAGCATCGAAATATCTGTGGTAACATTTTTGATGAATGTTGTTTTTATTTCGCTATTTTCAATTAAAGATATTTTCCCGCTGTGCTCCAATAAATATTTGAAATTGCTGTTGTGCAACGAACCGGAAGTTTTTATGAGAGTTACTTCGTGCCCCTTTAAAGACATATCCGCAGCTACGGCGCATCCTCCGTTTCCTGCTCCTAATACGGCTATTTTCACCGATTTCAACCTCCCTGAACGATATATTTTGTATCATATTTTTGTATTAAATTTATTATATATCAAAAAGAAATGTTTTTAAATACTTTTTATTATAAAATTTATGTCAAATATACAATTTATTATTCATCGACTTTAAATTACAAAAAATAAAAAACTGAAAGGCATAATGCCGATCAGTTTAAAAACTATAAATTTTTCCAAAAATAAAAAGACTCGGATTAAACCAAGCCTTTCATAGCAATACAATGGCGGAGAAGGAGGGATTTGAACCCTCGCGCCGATCGCTCGACCTACACCCTTAGCAGGGGCGCCTCTTCAGCCACTTGAGTACTTCTCCACAGCGCTAAATTATTTAAAGAGAGTGGGATTCGAACCCACGGTCCCCTTACGAGGATCACCGGTTTTCAAGACCGGCTCCTTAAACCACTCGGACACCCCTCCAGAGCCAACTAAACCACAGTCTACCATCTGCGAAAATGTTTGTCAATAGTCAATTTTCACAAAGAATGAAACTCATATAGATTTTTAGCGTGTTGCTTTGAATTTTTCTAGTATACTAAAATTTTAAAGTGGTATATACTGAAAATTGCATACATAATAGTGATTTAAGATTTTTTCAGATGTTATTAATGGAGGTTTCAAATTAATGAAAAAAAGATTTATTTCAGCTTGTTTGGCTATTTTTTTGGTGATTTTATGTTCGCCCGCAATTTTTGCGCTTAATTTTTATGAAGAAGAGCTAAGGGCTGATTCTGTTTATATGCTTGATTATTCAAATGATATATCGGTTGTTGAAAAAAACATTAACAAAAGAAGAAGCCCGGCTTCGCTGACTAAAATTGTTACTTTTATAATCGCTTATGAGAATTCCTCGAACCGCAATGAAACTAAATTCAAGGTTACGAAAGAAATTCTTGATATGGTTGATGCCGAAAGTTCAGGCTCGAAGTTAAAAGAAGGCGAAGAATTTTCGATAACTGACTTATTTCATTGCATGCTGATTTCTTCTTCGGGTTATGCTGCGATGACGCTTGCATATCACATTGGCGGGGGAGATGTTCAAAAATTCGTTGACATGATGAATGAAAAAGTTGCGAGCCTTGGCTGCACTGACACTCACTTTGAAAACCCTGATGGAATATACAATGAGAATCAATATTCAACCGCAGCGGACATGTATAAAATCACAAAATACGCAATGAATAATACTGACTTTTTAAACATCGTTGCGAAAAGTGAGCACAATATGTTTGGCGATGAAAGAGACCCTGTAATTACCACAAACCACATGATTGATAGAAAAAGAGGTGGGAAATATTATCTTCCTTTCGTCAAGGGAATAAAAACAGGCTATGTTGAAGGCGCCGGAAGATGCCTTATTTCTAAAGCAGTTAAAGACGGCAAAACTTAAGTTTAGGATGTTATCGGCTGCCCGACGAAAGATTCGAGTGGGAAAAGCCTGCAGGATAACACCGCTATGCTTGACAGCGTGGACCTTTACAACTGGGCTTACAATGATTTAAGAAGCGTGAATATTTTCGAAAAAAATTATCCTTTAACTGAAACTGGTCTTAGTTTCGTTTGGAGGAAAGACAGAATCATGCTTTTTTCTTCGAAGGATTTTAATTTAATGCTGCCGAAAAACGCTAGCAGAGATGACATTTCATTCGAGTTTGAAACTCCGCAAAACATAGAAGCTCCTGTTAAAAAGTCAGAGCCTCTTGGCAAGGTGCATGTTTTATTTAAAGGCGCCGAAGTAGCCGCAGTTGATTTGATTTCAACAAAGGATTTTAACAAAAATTATGCTATTGTGATT
>USIK01000098.1 GCA_900554775.1 uncultured Oscillospiraceae bacterium | reverse complement strand
TAATACGTCATCAAGCAAATTGCTGAGTTGGTCTATTCCTTCTTCAGTTGCCATCCCATAGGGGCCTCCCAGATTTGCTATGCGTCTTGCTCTTTCTCTTAATTCATCAGCATAATCTTCATTAATTATGCTTTGATCTTTCCATTCAAATTTTGGTTCTTCGCCCTTTTGATTTTTATCTGGTTTTTCTTTTTTACCTTCTTTATCTTCTCTTGAAACGTCTTGTAGATTGTTATTTTCGTTTTCTTCATCGACGCTAACATCTGAGTAATCATAGTCGTTTTCAGTGAAACTTAAGTTTTCACTTTCGTCGTTGCTTATCTCATATTCGTTTATGTCAGATTCTTCGCTGGAATTGTCTTCTACTTCATCATAGGATTCAGCGCTCGTGGTGCTAGAAATGTCGTTATCATTAGTAAGATCATCAAAGTCAATGCTGCTTGAGATTGAACTGCTTGGTTCGCTTTCTTCAGACTCACTATCGCTAAATTCAATATCATAAGATTCACTATCGTCAAACTCGCTTCCGCTTTCAGATTCGTTTTCGTCTTCATTACTTCTTATTTCGGGTTCGCTGTCTTCCGATTCACTTTCATCTCCGAAGTCAATTATTACGGGTTGAGTCATAGGAGAATATGTTTCTTCTGGTTTGGAGGCATTTTTTTCTTTCTTACTTTCTTCTTTTGCAATGGTTTCGTTATTTTCTTTTTCAGTTTTAGCATTTTCTAAGTTGAAAACGCTATTATCATCTGTTTCGATCGAGCTTTCGCTGGAAGATGAGCTTCCTGATTCCGAAGAACTATCGCTGGCTTCGTCACTCTCTGTTGATAATACGTCTGAGGGTAGGTTTAAAGAAATTTTTTTGTTTTTATCCTGTTTTGTAAGAATCAGTTTTCTTATCCTTGCGCCTTTTTCATTTACGGTTTCTCTTTCTGTTTTTACGTCGGTTTCGTCTTCGAATTCTTCGTCCATGAATAAATTGTGGATATAAATGTTTTTGTTTATGGAATTCGGGATAGAATAAAGCATTTCTTTGAGTGAAGCAACATTTTCATTGTCGACTATTGATTCATTTTTAAGAGAAACTTCATCACTTTTCATTGCTTTTTCAATGCTTAGTAATTTCGTTGCCATAAAATATTCCTCCTTTGCTTTTTAAATTAAGGATCTTAATGATTGAACTGCTCCCAAAGCTATGCCTGCATATTCTTCTTCAATTTTCATGCCGGTTAATGTTGCGTAGTTTAAAACATCGCTTTTTTTAGTGTAGGCTGTCACTTCTGACATAACAGAACTCATTGACATATTTTCCGGCATTGATTCTAGCTCCATTGTAACGGAGGCATTGCATTTAAGCGGGCTACCCCATCTTGAAAAAGCAGTATATTCGGCGTTAACACCGGATATTATTCCAAAATGCTCTATTTCGCCCCATTTGAATAGTATTTTAAGTTCTCTTCCAAATTGATTTTTTTTCCGAAAATTAGGGTTTATACCAAATTCAAGAAGTTTTGGAAGGGAAGTGTAGTTTTTATCAAGAAGGGAAATATTAGAGCCTCGGCCGCCGTTTATAATACCTTCTCCGGATGATATATAGTCGTCATATATATCATAAATAACTTGAATTTCAACTGAAGTGTTGAAATTTGATCCGTCGGTACTCTCCATGCTTTTGCCGCCGCCGCTTATGGTGTCTTGCCTTGTCACTTTCTTAGCTGCAGCATGGTAAAGGTGATCAGGGTTTATCTGAACAGGAAGTGCTTCTGATAGTTTAAAAGTTGGTACATTTGATTTGTATACATATTCTAAAACATAAAATACAGCTTTGGTAGCAATGCTGAAATCATTAAGTACACCTGTGCGATAATCAGTTCGGACTAGCCCTTTACTTATTTTTGATTCCATATTGTCGGCGATACTACTTGCCGTACTTGAAACCTTATTTAGGATACCCATAGTTCATACCTTCCTTTTTAGAAAAATTAGTATCATCTGAATAATAATTAACTTCAATTATATATTGAATAGTACAATATGTCAATAATTAATTTATCCAAAGTAATGTTTTTAAGCTCTTTAAAATTACTTCGTTATGTGATAGAATTTTATTTAAAGAATTAAAAAACGGAGGAAAATTTTGAAATTAAAATATTTAACATTACTTTTTTTGCCGTTGGTTTTATCAGGTTGCACGGGCAACGATTTTTTCGACATTCAAGGAAGTATGAAAGCTCCGAGACTTTCGCAGGAAAATCAAAACTTAATTGAAACTGCTGAAAAATATTTGGGTTGTGAGTTTGATTTTAGCTACAAATTTGTTAATAATCGCTATTGCGCCACAACCGAGCATGATTTCGGGAGCAACAGAACTTACAGGATCATGATTTGCACTCCTGAAGTTAATCCTCATGATTTGCATATTCTTTTTTTGAAATATGAAAGCTTGGATCGCTGGCATATTTTGGGGGATATCACAGCTCCTGAGCCGGAGGTTGACAAGATTTATCTTAAAGATGTTAATGATGATGGAATTGACGAAATTTTGATTTGCAAAGGCTCTAAACCCGAGGTTTACGGCATAAACGAAGAAGAAGTTTTTAAACTTGAATCTTTAGAAAATTCAATTTAATTTTAGATATTAATTAGAAGGAGAAATGAACAATGAAAAGAGTACTTATTGCTGAAGACGAAACTGCTATCAGAGAGTTTGAAGTTATAAACCTTGAGCGCTCGGGCTATGAGGTAGTAGACACTGACAGCGGCGAAAAGGCGCTTGAAATGTTCGAGCATTATAACGGAGATTTTGACTTAGCGGTGCTTGACATAATGCTGCCGGGGATTGACGGAATAAAAGTGTGCAAAGAACTGAGAAAAAGAAGCAGCACGCTGGGGATAATTCTTTTAACGGCTAAAACTCAAGAAATAGATAAAGTTAGCGGCCTTATGCTCGGTGCAGATGATTACATCACCAAGCCTTTTAGCCCTTCAGAGCTCGTTGCAAGAGTTGATGCACTTTACAGAAGAGTTGCGCTTAATTCAATGAGAGCTGAAAATAAATTCCAGGAAGAAATTAAGTTCGGTGAGTTCGTTTTGAACCTCAGAAACAGAGCCCTTAAAAAGAGGGGCCATGTCATCGAGCTTACTCAAGTTGAGTTTCAAATTATGGAATATTTCTTTTCAAATCCGGGGACAGTCCTTAGCAGGAGCCAGATTTTCAGCCAA
>USIK01000097.1 GCA_900554775.1 uncultured Oscillospiraceae bacterium | reverse complement strand
CTTAGATTTTAAAGATCTAAAATAAAATTTATATTCACAACCACATTTCTCGATGAGGAATGTGGTTTTCTATACACAAATAAAAAGACTCACTAAAAAGTGGGTCTTAATTTATTAGTGAAATTGCATGAGCTGCAATTCCTTCTTCGCGGCCGGTGAAGCCGAGGTTTTCTTCAGTTGTAGCCTTAACATTAACGCAGGTTATGTCAATATTGCAAGCGTTTGCAATATTTTCCCTCATTTTGCAAATGTGCTCTTTGAGTTTCGGCTTTTGAGCGATGATAGTGCTATCAATATTAACTATCTTAAAACTTTTTTCTTCAAGAATTCTACAAACCTTTTTCAAAAGTTCGATGCTGTCTGCATTTTTGTATTTTTCATCAGTGTCAGGGAACAAAACGCCAATATCGCCAAGCGCAGCCGCCCCCAGAAGAGAATCAATAATCGCATGAACCAAAACATCAGCGTCAGAATGGCCCAAAAGGCCAAGATCATGGTTTACATTAACCCCTCCGAGAATCAGCTTTCTGCCTTTCACTAATCTGTGAACGTCATAACCATGGCCAATTCTCATAGTTCCTCCTTGATGTTGTAAACTTCAAGTGCATTTTTAAAAGTTTCTTCATAAACTTCTTCGGCACTGATGTTTTTTATTTCCGCAATTTTTTCGGCAACAAATTTAATGTAAGAAGAGTTGCACCTCTTACCCCTGAAAGGAACAGGAGCAAGATATGGCGCGTCGGTTTCCAAAACAAGGTGCTTTAAAGGAATTTGCCTGACAACTTCCACCACTGTTTTGGCATTTTTAAAAGTTAAAACCCCGCCAATTCCAAGCTTCATGCCGAGTTTAATAATTTCTTTTGCCATTTCTGCACTGCCGGAAAAGCAGTGCACTATTCCTTTTGGAATATATTTTTTTAAAATGTCAAAAGTGTCTTTATGGGCTTCCCTGTCATGAACTATCACCGGCAAACTAAGAGAGTTTGCAAGTTTAACTTGATTTTCGAAAACTTCAATCTGTTTTTCTTTATTATCGGACCTAAAATGATAGTCAAGCCCAATTTCGCCAATCGCCACAACCTTTTTGTTTTCAGTGGCTATTTTTTTAATCTGCTCGATGTAATCTTCGCTTAAATTTTCAAGATTTTCAGGATGAACACCAACCGCAGCAAAAATGTAGGAATATTGCTGCGAAAGCTTAACAGAAGAAAACGAAGAATTTATGTCCGCCGAAGCGTTAACGACCCCCAAAACTCCATTTTCATGAATAGAGCTTAGGAGCTCTTCCCTATCGCTGTCAAAGGCCTCGTCATCATAGTGAGCATGAGTGTCAAATATCACTTTTTTCACCTCTTTTAGCCAAGCTTGCTGCCCGGCTGGATGCTTTCATCAGGGAAAATAACCGTGACTTTTCCCTCTTCGTTTTCAGTTGCAAGGATCATTCCGTGGCTTTCAACGCCGCAGAGTTTAGCAGGCTTTAAATTCGCAACTATAATAACATTTTTGCCAATTAGATCTTCCGGCTCATAGTGCTGGGAAATACCCGAAACAATCGTCCTTAATTTTTCGCCATCATCAACTGAAAGTTTCAAAAGTTTCTTAGATTTTTTAATTTTTTCGCATTCCTTGATTTTTCCTACAATAAGATTCACTTTCACAAAATCTTCAATCCCTATGAAGTCCTCGGTCTCTTCAGGTTTTGCTTCCTGCGCAGCAAAGTTTTCAAGAGCTTCGAGCTCTTCTTTAACGTCCATTCTCGGGAACAAAGCCTCGCCTTTTTCAATTTTAGCATCGCAAGGAAGGACTCCCCAGCTTTTGGCCTTTTCCATGGTGAGCATATCTTTGGTTACTCCGAGTTGTTTTCTTATTATCTCTGAAGTTTCAGGCATAACTGGCGAAATCAAAATTGAAATTATTCTAAGCGATTCGCAAAGGTTGTAAAGAACTGCGGCAAGCCTGCTTTGTTTTTCAGGCTGCTTGCCGAGCTGCCATGGCATGGTTTCATCGATGTATTTATTGCATTTCGAAATAATAAGCCAAACGTCAGCAAGCGCCGAAGCAAATTTGAATCTTTCCATTTTGAGTTCATATTCTTTGGCAAGCGCTACCGCTGAAGTGGCAAGCTCTGCATCCAAAGAACCTGGCTTTTGCTCTTTGGGAAGTGTGCCACCAAAGTATTTGTCAACCATTGAAGTAGTCCTCGAAACCAAGTTTCCAAGGTCGTTTGCAAGGTCAAAATTAATTCTGTTTATAAGAGATTTGTTGCTATACATGCCGTCTTGGCCAAAAGAGAATTCCCTTAAAAGGAAATATCTAAGTGCATCGGGTTTGTAGCGGCTGCAAAGCATTTTCGGGTCAACCACGTTGCCTCTGGATTTCGACATTTTGTTTCCGTCTTCAAATAAAATCCAGCCGTGAGCATAAACTTCCTTCGGGAGCGGCAAACCAAGAGCCATCAAAATTGCCGGCCAGATTATAACATGGAATCTGAAAATTTCTTTGCCCACAAAATGAACATCAGCAGGCCAATATTTTTTAAAGTCGCTTTCGTCGCTGCTTCCAAAGCCCTGCGCCGTAATATAGTTCGTAAGGGCGTCAAGCCAAACGTAGACGACGTGCTTGTCATCAAAAGTAACAGGAATGCCCCATTTGAAGCTTGTTCTGCTAACGCAAAGGTCATCGAGGCCTGACTTGATAAATTCTATCATTTCATGTTTTCTGCCTTCAGGCTGCGCAAACTGCGGGTGAGATTCATAGTATTCCAGCAATTTGTCAGCATATTTTGAAAGCTTGAAGAAATAAGCCTCTTCTTCAGTCCACTTAACTTCTCTTCCGCAGTCAGGGCACTTGCCGTCTTTAAGTTGCTTGTCGGTGAAAAACGATTCGTCCGGCGTGCAATACCATCCTTCGTACTTTCCTTTATATATATCGCCTTTGTCATAAAGTTCTTTGAAAATCTTCTGAACTGCTTTAACATGATAATCATCAGTCGTGCGAATGAATTTATTGTAAGAAATATCAAGTGTTTCCCAAAGCTTTTTAAAATTATCGGCTATTTCATCAACAAATTCCTTAGGGGTTTTGTTTTCTTTGCCGGCATTTTGCTCAACTTTCTGGCCGTGCTCATCCATGCCGGTTAAAAACATAACGTCGTAGCCTTGAAGGCGCTTAAAACGAGCCATTGCATCAGCGGCAATAGTGCTGTAAGCGTGGCCTATGTGCGGCTGGCCCGAAGCATAATAT
>USIK01000096.1 GCA_900554775.1 uncultured Oscillospiraceae bacterium | reverse complement strand
GCAAAGGCTGTTTTTGTGCTTTTCAAAGTAACTTACAAGGCTTTCGACGTATTTTTTCCTGCATTCACTGCAACCGATGGAATTAACCTCAAGCCTGGTGCCTTTTATTCCCAATTTTTTTATAATTTTTCTTGCAACTTTAACAAGCTCCGCTTCAGCATGGACCGAAGAACTGCCGAAAAGCTCAAGACCAAACTGGAAAAACTCCCTGTATCTTCCTGCTTGAGGCGTTTCGTATCTGTAGCAAGAGGCGTTGTACATGAGCCTAATTGGCAGAGTGTATTTGCTCACTCCGCTTTCAAGAATAGCGCGCATTACCCCCGCAGTGCCCTCAGGCCTGAGCGAAACGCTTCTGCCGCCTTTGTCTTCAAAAGTGTACATCTCTTTATTAACAATGTCAGAAGAGTCGCCCGAAGACCTCTCAAAAAGCTCGGTGTGCTCAAGCGCAGGAGTTCTTGCAAACTTGAAGCCATAAGCCTGAGCTTCCTGCATCATTAAGTTGCAAACAGCCATCCATTCTTGGCCGTCTGCAAGCAGCACATCTTGCATTCCACGAATTCTCTTGCTAATTAAACCCATTCTTCGCCCCTCTTTTCAAAATTTGTTAAATAACCGGTCTGCCAACTTTCCTCCAGTCTAAATCGCCACGTTCAAGACCGTGAATTAAAACTTCAGCCGTTGCTAAATTTGTTGCAAGCGGAATAGTGTGAAGATCGCAAAGTCTTAAAAGATCATTTTCAGAATCACCCATCAAGTCCGGGCGTGTTGCATCACGGAAGAACAAAACCATGTCGATTTCCCCGCAAGAAACTCTCGAAGCAATTTGTTCACAGCCGCCTTGAACCGAACCCAAAAAGGTTGTTATGTTAAGTCCTGTAGCTTCCGAAACGAGCTTGCCGGTTGCTGCAGTTGAGCATAATTTATGCCTGCTGAGAACTCCGCAGTAAGCTATGCAGAACCTAACCATTAATTCTTTCTTTGCATCTTGTGCACTGATTGCAATGTTCATTTAAAATTCCTCCCTAAACAGATAAGCGCTAGTATTTCACACATTAAAATTTTAATCTAAAATTTTAAGTCCTTTGTTTATAATAACTAATTAACAAAAAGTTGTCAATTTTTAAATTCAGTTTTTTATGTCAAAGTAGCTTGAGAGCATATCTCTTGCAACATTTTTGGAAGCCATACCGATCTTGCCGTGCTCAATGACCACCGCAATGGCTATTTCAGGCTCTTCATAAGGCGCAAAACAAATGAAGGTCGTGTGGTCCGAGCCGGAATTCTGCGCTGTTCCGGTTTTTGCGGCAATTTTAACCGGGAAGTTTGAAAAATCCTTAGCAGTGCCAGAAACAGCAACCTGCCTCATGCCCTCTTTCACGGCTTTTAAATTCTCTTCGCTCACTACTGCATCGCTGATGAGTTCAGGCGTGAATTCTTTTATGGTGTTTTTGCGGCTGTAATCAGTTATTTTGCTAACAAGATGAGTTTTAAATCGTTTGCCGCCGTTTGCGATTGTTCCGGCGTAGGCTGCAAGTTGAAGAGGAGTAAACATGTTATCCGACTGGCCTATTGCAGCTTGAGAAGACCCCGATTCATACCACTTTGCACCGAGCTTTTCGCAGTGCTCAGGCCCAGCAAGAATCCCCGTGCTTTCGCCCACTTCAACGCCCGTTTTAACGCCTATTCCAAACTTTTTTGCCCACAAATCAAGCGTTTCAATGCCAAGCCTTCTGCCAAGCTCAGCGAAATAAACATTGCAAGATTTCGCCAGCGCAGTTTTGAGCTCCGCTTTGCCGTGCACGCCCATGCAGTGAAGCTTGTAACCCGGGTAAAACCCAAAGCTCCCGCCGCAGAAGATTCTTTCGCTCGGGGTAATTTTGCCCTCTTCAAGCGCAGCAATGGCCACAAGCGGCTTGTAAATCGAGCCCGGAGCATAAGCGCCAAAAAAAGCCCGGTTCAAAAGCGGCAAGGCCTTGTCGGCTGCCAGCGAAGAATAATAAAATTTATCTTCCATGAAACGGGAAAGATCATAGCTCGGGTAAGTCGCCGCAGCTAAGACTGAAAAATCTTTAACATTTATCGCAACTGCAGCGCCCGAAACGCAGTCGTGAGCCCCGGACTTCCGCGCTTTTTCAACATTTGCTTTGAGAGATTCACAAGCAACTTTTTGAAGCTTTGAAGATAAAGTCAAAAATACGCTGCTGCCCGAAACAGGAGTTTCTTTCTCAGAAATGCCCGTCACTTCGCCGTTTTCGGACATCTGAACCATTCTTTTCCCGCCGTGGCCTCTTAGATAATCCTCAAAAACGCTTTCAATCCCCGTCTTGCCGATTTTAGCGTCCATGCTGTAAGAATCCTTCTTTTTTTCGTATTCCTCGCTCGTCATAAACCCCGTGTAACCCACAATGTGCGGCGCCACCTCGCCATTTATGTATTTCCTGGTTAAATTGGGCTGAATCCTCAGGCCTTTGAGGCTTTCGGACCTTTCGGAAATAACAATAACGGCATCTTTGCAAACGTCATCAGAGATAACATAAGGCGCAGACCTCAAAAAATATATTCCGCTTTTGTCAATGTTATACTTAACGCTGCAAATATCTCTAATTTCTTCCCCGCTAAGGTTATCATCAATTTGATATTTAAAAATCATTTTATCTATGCAGTCTCTCGCACTTGATTCCGGGTTTAGTTCAAGCGTGCTTTTCAAAGTTTTTATCTGGCTTTCGCTTTCTTTTTTAAAAATAAATTTATTACCTGCAAATTCAATCGGGAGGATGTCATTCCAGGAATTGCCGAAACTTTCAAGCAAATTAATAGCATTTAAAATGAGCCTATTTTCGCTGTTTTTGTCAACCAAAAGCCTGTCTATAACCAGCTTGTAGCCCGCGGAATTAACCGCCAAGCCTTCGCCGTTTGCATCCAAAATTTCGCCCCTGACGGGCTCAGTATTAACAAAATAAACATTGCTGCTGCAAGCCCTTGCCCTGTAATAATCGAAGTTAACTATCTGCCAATTAACCAGCCTGCAAACAAAAACGCCGAAAATAAGCACAGTAAAAGCCATGAAAAAGCCGTATCTTCCCGCATTTATGCTTTTAACGAATTTGCCTTTCATTTAAATTCTCCTTGGTAAAATGCAAAATAATTTTATTAAGAAAATAAACAAAAACACTGCAAAAAGAAGTAAGAATCGCAATTTTAAAATAATTTTTCGCAATTATCCCCGCACCGCTGAAACCTTTAAGAATATAAAAAGAAACATCCCCCGCGAGCAAAGCCCCCGCCGTTAAACCCGAAAAAATAACCGCCCAAAAAAGCCCAGGCCTCAAAAAACGCTCTCAAATAACACTCAAA
>USIK01000095.1 GCA_900554775.1 uncultured Oscillospiraceae bacterium | reverse complement strand
ATATATTTATCACTAAAACGTCAACAAAAACTTTTAAAAATAATATTTTTTAACAAAATTTTTAATCAGCTTCAATTTCGGCAAGAGGATTAGATTTCATCGCTTCCTGAACTTGTTTGCTGGCAAGATGGGTGTAAATCTCGGTTGTTCCAAGGTTTTCATGGCCAAGAATATCCTTCAAAACCCTGATGTCGACATCGCCATGCTGATACATAAGCGTAGCGGCAGTATGGCGAAGCTTGTGCACCGTGCAGCCCGTGTTCGCAAGCCCGGCGCTAGAAAGATAATTATTAACCATAAATTGAATCGTTTTTACGCTCATCCTGTTTTTAAGCCGGCTGATAAAAAGCGCGTCTTTATCTTTAACGCCGTCTCGAGGCCTAACTTTCATGTAGTTTTCAATCGCACTTGTGCACGCATGATTAAGGTAAATCATTCTTTCTTTGTCGCCTTTTCCGCGAATCTTTAAAGTCGAATCATCGCCAATATCTCTAAGGTTAATCCCCGCAAGCTCCGAGAGCCTCATGCCGCAGTTGAGAAATAAAGTTATAATGCAGTAATCCCTTTCTTTGAACTCGCTCGGAGAATTTAAAACCGTTTCAAGGAGTTTTTTGCTTTGCTCAAAACTCAAAAATTTAGGAAGCGTTTTTGAAAGTTTCGGCGTTTCAAGCTGTTCAACCGGGTTAGTTTCAAGAAGATTCGCCTTATGAGTCAAATATTTGAAAAAAGTTCTGAGGCTACTAACCTTCCTCGAGCGCGATGCAGCGCCGTTTTCCCTCTCTTCGGCTAAATAATTCACATATTCATAAACGATCGTAAGATTGATTTTTTTAATATCATCAATGTCAATATCGTCAATTGGAATCTTACTAAAATCATCATTTTTGGTAAATTTGCCTTGTTTTATTTTCAAGTATCTAAAAAAAGTTCTCAAATCACAAAAATATTCTTCAACGGTTTTGATAGACTTCCCTCTAACCGTTTGAAGATAGCCAAGAAAACCTTTCAAAATTTTCGGAGCAGTTTCTAAAATTTCTGATTTCACAACAATCACCAACCAAAAAAATAAAGACATTTAGCGCACTAAACATCTTTTAAAATTATGAATATAAATAATGGAGCTGATAACCGGACTTGAACCGGTGACCTCTTCCTTACCAAGGAAGTGCTCTACCTGCTGAGCTATATCAGCGAAACTTTGCTGGCAGGGGCAGAAGGACTCGAACCCTCGACACTCGGTTTTGGAGACCGATGCTCTACCAACTGAGCTATACCCCTATGCGTTTATATTATATTTCATTACAAAACGTATGTCAATACACTAAAACAAAATATGTTACATTTAGTAAAATTCATAAATTTTCTAACGAATTTTCATCCCAAATCCAAGCCACCTGCCATCTATATCTTCCAAAACAAGTTCTTTATTGCCATAATCAGTTTCAGAAACTCTCCTTACAATTTTAAGTTTCTTAGATTCAAACTCTTTTTGTAATGCCTCCTGATTATCCACAATCACATAAGTATCGTATCCATAACCGTAAAGTTCACGATTCGGAACCACTTTTTTACCTTTTGAATCAGTTAAAATGATTTCAATATTATCTTTGTACAAACACATATGCGGCTCTGATGAATCCGTGTACTCCACGCATCTAAATCCTAAATTTCTAACATAAAAATCAGCAGTTTTGTTCATATTAGAAACCGGAAAAACAGCAAGAGTTGAATACATCATTTTTGTCTTCACCTGAATTTTAAAATAAAAAATGAGTAAACCGATAAGCCGAATTCTGTCGTGGGCAATCATCTATCTTGGCTGGGTGTTACCACCGCAGCTCGGTGCCACCTATTTTTGTGCCGAGCAAGCACATTTTTTACCATACGGTGTTGCTCCGGTTAGGGTTTACATGGCCATGCGGTCTCCCGCATGCCGGTGAGCTCTTACCTCGCCTTTCCACCCTTACCTCAAATTGAGGCGGTATATCTCTGTTGCACTATCCCTAAGGTCACCCTCGGCGGTTGTTAACCGTTAACCTGCTCTATGGAGTTCGGACTTTCCTCACACAGCTTTCGCCATGCGCGATTGCCTAGCTTACTCATTTTTTCATTATACCACAACACCTAAAAAAATGCTACACCCAAAAATTATTTTTCGTTTTTAGAAGGATTTACAGTAAAATTTTTAAGCGCGAGCATCGTGATGTCGTCCGAAACCGCGGCATTTCCCACAAATTTGTTTATCTCGCTCTTTATGTCAAATATCAAATCTTGGATTGCGACGTTTTTCTTTCCGCAAGAATTCACTATTTCTTCAAGTTTCTGCTGAGAAAATAGCCTTCCTCTTTTGTTTGCAGCCTCAGTCACACCATCGGTGTACAAAAATAAAAAGTCACCAGGATAAAGATAAGTTTTACTCTGCAAATAAGTAATATTTGGCGTCCCACCCAAAACTAACCCATGCGGGCTTGTTATAGCAATACAATTTTTTTCAGATTTTCTATATAAAAAAGGTGGATTATGTCCAGCATTAGCATAAGTAAATTCCCCACTTTTTATATCGAAAATGCCTAAAAAACACGTCACAAACATTCCAACTTCATTGTTTTCACAAAGCCTATTATTTACAATTTTCAAAACTTCACCAGGTGAATCACCATTTTGAAGTTGATTTTTAATAAGAATTTTCGCAACAACCATGAAAAGCGCAGCCGAAACGCCCTTATCGGAAACATCAGCAATCACCAAGGCAAGTTTGCTATCATCAATAAGAAAGAAATCATAAAAATCGCCACCAACTTCCCTTGCAGGGTCCATCACCGCATAAATATCAAAATCTTTTCTTTCAGGAAACGCAGGAAAAATGCACGGAAGCATACTTTTTTGAATTTTATTTGCAATCATAAGTTCACTGTGAACTTTTTCTTTTTCAGCAGTTGTTTTTTTAAGATTTTTCATATATCTTTTTAAATTTCTAGCCATTAAGTTAAATGATTTAGCTAATTTGCCTATTTCATCATCTGAATTTTTATCCACACTAAGATCGAAATTTCCTCTGCCAATACTCTTGGTAGCCTCGCACAAACGAGTTATTGGTAAGCTAATATTTTTAGAAAGTTTAGTGCATACAAAACAAATAATAACAAAGCTAACTAAAAATACTATCAAAAACACAATGATAACAAAGTTAAAATCCTTTTCAAGTGATTTTTCACTCTTTTCAAGGGAAGCATCAATCAAATTTTCAATTTTATATATCGGTTCCATTAATTCCTCTTCAGGAAGTGTGCTGACCCATGTCCAATCATTAATTTCCATTGGGGAAAAAGAAATATAATAGTTCTTATCATCTATTTTAGCAGATATAACATCACTTTTTTTGTCTAAAATTTCATTTACAAGCCCTG
>USIK01000094.1 GCA_900554775.1 uncultured Oscillospiraceae bacterium | reverse complement strand
CGTTAATAACAAGAATTTTCATGAAAATCCTCCAGAATTTTTTGAGCTGCACTTTCAGCGGAACTACTGTTCTCGATTATTTTATCACAAAGGCTTTCATATATAAAACTTCTTTTTTTATAGATATTTTCAATTTCACTGCTGCTCTTGCTAAGCGGCCTACCTGACATTTCAAGCAAACTCAAATCTCTTTTAACCCAGTAAATTTCGGCATTTTGCTTCAAAATTTGATATGCATTTTCAGTCAAAACAGAGCCCCCACCAGTCGACAAAACTACACTTGTTTGCTTGCTAATTTTCTTCAAAATTTCGCTTTCAATTTTCCTAAATTCTTTTTCGCCTTTAGTTTCAAAAATTTCAGGGATACTAAGGCTGCTAAACTTTTCAATTTCAAAATCTGAATCCACAAATTTTTTACCGGTTTTTTCAGCCAAAATTTTAGCAATCGTGGTTTTGCCGCTCCCAGGCATGCCGATCAAAACAATATTCGCCATTTTAAAATAAATTTCTTTAATAATTTTTTCTATCAAATCATTTTCTAATTTGGTTTTCATGAAAATTTCTGAAGATCCCTTGGCCTGAGCAACAAGCATAGCAAGGCCTCCGCAAACAGGCACTTTCATCTCCTTGGCATCAAGCATAAGCCTCGTGTAAAAAGGGTTGTAAATAAGATCCGCAAAACCGCTAAGATTTTTGAATTTAGTAAGGTCAATTAGCTTTTCTTCGCTGTGCGGGTACATCCCCACAGGGGTAGCGTTTATAATAATTTCAGCGTCAGATTCAGTATAAATATTTTTGTAATTAAAATTGCTTCTCGACGAGCAAACCAAAACCTCTTTTGCACCTAAATCGTGCGCCAAAGCCTGAACTGTAGCCGAAACGCCGCCATTACCCAGGATTACCACCTTTTTGTTTTTAAGCCTCACCCCTGAGCGATCAAGCGCATAGCTAAGGCCAAAATAATCGGTGTTGTAGCCTTTTAAAGCCCCATTTTCAAAAGCAAGGGTGTTAACGCTGCCCACCCTTCGAGCTGTGGCACTAAGTTCATCGCAATATTTCATAACGGTTTTTTTATAAGGCATTGTAACATTGAAACCTATGAAACTCCTAGATTTCACAAGGCTTTCAAGCTCTTCAGGGCAAATGCTGTAAAGCTCGTATTCGTAGTTTCCGAGCT
This sequence comes from uncultured Oscillospiraceae bacterium, assembly GCA_900554775.1. GTDB lineage: Bacteria > Bacillota > Clostridia > Oscillospirales > Acutalibacteraceae > UMGS1491. The sequence continues at coordinate 2,232 of USIK01000094.1, read as the reverse complement.
TACTGTGAATTAATTTTGAATAACTGTGCGACAAATTCTGCCCTATCAGTCCACACTGCAAAATATCACTTCCCGTCAATTATTAAATTTTCTAAATCGCAGGCACCGCTGATAATTACTTTGTAAATTTTTTCAAAATAAGCTGAATCAATGTCATTTTCCAAAGCCGCTTTTTTGGCCCTATTTAAAACAACTTCTTCCCTGTTTTTTTGCAAAACAGGAATATTTTTTTCTTTTTTTAATTCCCCGATTAACTTTATTTTTTCAAATCTTTTTGCCAAAAGACTTAAAATTCCGGCGTCTATTTCGTCAAGCTCAGCTCTTAAATCATCTAGTTTTTTCGGCATCTATTTCCTCCATAAATTTCGAAAATTCGTTAAAATCAAGCTGCTGGTAGCCGTCGGAGCGTGCCTTGCAAGGTTCCGGGTGAACCTCCAGCATGATTCCGTCTGCTCCAAGAGCGATCACAGCTTTTGCAACGCTCGAAACAATATCTTTTCTGCCAAGAGAATGGCTTAAATCGGCAATTACAGGGTAGTTTGTTTCCTTTTTCAAAATGGCAATGCAAGAAATGTCAAGCGTGTTTCTCGTGGCGGTTTCGAACGTTCTTATTCCTCTTTCGCACATTATTATTTTTTCGTTTCCTTCATTTTTAATGTATTCTGCCGCCATTTTGAATTCATTAACCGTTGCGCACATTCCTCTTTTGAGCAAAACTGGATGGTCCGCCCTTCCCACTTCCTTAAGGAGTTCAAAATTTTGCATGTTTCTCGAGCCAATTTGCAAAATGTCAACGTATTTTGCCATCATTTCAACGTGCCTTGTGTCAACCACTTCGCTCACAGTCCGCATGCCGAACTTTTCGCCAACACGCTTTAAAATCTTAAGCCCATCCTCTTTCATTCCTTGGAAATCATAAGGCGATGTCCTCGGTTTAAAGGCACCGCCCCTTAAAATTTCAACCCCAAAACTTCTCAATTTCTTAGCAGTCTCTTCAAGCATTTTTTCGCTCTCAACAGAACACGGCCCGGCGATAATCCCCAATTTTCCGTTCATTCCATCACTCCTTTACTTTTTCATTAAATCCAAAATCGCAATCGCAGCAGCAGCCTCAACCACCGCAGCAGCCCTCACAGCAATGCAAGGATCGTGCCTTCCTTCAATGCTTATTTTTTCAGTTAATCCGTTTTTCAAATTAACCGTCGTTTGCTCCTTTGCGATTGAAGGAGTAGGCTTGAAAGCCGCCCTGAAAATAATCGGCATGCCTGAACTTATCCCGCCTAAAATTCCGCCGCTGTTGTTCGTAACAGTTTTAATCACGCCGTTTGAAACCGTGAAATTATCATTGCATTTGCTTCCGCAATTCCTCGAAAGCTCAAAACCACCGCCGAATTCGACCCCTTTAACCCCCGGAATTCCAAAAACAAGCGACGCTATTTTGCTTTCAATGTTATCAAAAATCGGGTCGCCAACTCCGCAAGGAACACCAACTAAAGCGCATTCAATCACTCCGCCAACGCTGTCTTTTTGCGCTTTTGCTTCCAAAATTCTGTTTTCAATTTCTTTTTGAATATTTCCGTTCAAAACTGGAAAACTGCTTTTCGCCAAACGATTTAAAATATCGCATGGAATATCAAACGGATTGAATTTTTCATCAAAAACGTCTCCCACAGAAGCAATATGTGAACCTATAGTTATGCCCTTCTTTTCAAGAATCTGGCGACAAACAGCGCCTGCAAAAACAAGCGAAGCAGTAATCCTGCCTGAAAAATGCCCGCCACCTCTAAAGTCCTCAAAGCCTTTATACCTAACATGCGCCGTGAAATCAGCATGGCTGGGCCTTGGCAAAAATCTGCTTTTTTCATAATCTTTTGAAGAAGCATTTTCATTATATATGATAGCACAAAACGGCGTGCCCGTGGTTTTTCCTTCAAAAAGCCCCGAAACAACATGCGCAGCGTCGCTTTCATCTCGGCTTGTTACCAAACTCCCGCTGCCGGGCCTGCGCCTTTTCATTTGAGCTTTAATTTCATCGAAATTAATTTCCTCCCCAGCGGGCAAACCGTCCAAAACCACGCCGATTGCCTCGCCGTGGCTCTCGCCAAAAACAGATATTTTTAAATTACTGCCCCAAATCGAAGACATCCGCCTCGCCTCCCAACAAATTATAGTCTTTGAAAAACCCAGGGTAAGATTTTTTAACACACTGAGAATTTAAAATAGTAATATTTC
>USIK01000093.1 GCA_900554775.1 uncultured Oscillospiraceae bacterium | reverse complement strand
ACTACACGGGCGACACTCAAGATGAATCCGATAAAAATGTTTCAACTGAAAACATTGACAATCAAACGGGCGAAGTTAAATCTGCGGATATTGTTCTTAGCCCTGGGCTTGACATTCAGTACGAAGACTATATAGTTCAAAACGGCGACACAATAACCTCAATTTGCAATGATTATTACAAAGATGAAAAATTCATAACGGCTGTTGCAAGCTTCAACGGGCTTGACGTTAAAGACATGCTTATTGCGGGCTCGATCCTTAAACTTCCTAACAGAACTGCTGTTGCGCTTTACACTTCAAAATAGTTTTTCTTGAAAAATAGTTAATAATAATTTAGAATTAAAAGTGTAAAAACACAGTTTATGGGGGAAAAAATGAACAATTCAAATGAAGATTATTCCTGCGGATATAAAAATGGTTCGGGGAATACCAAATATGTTGATATATATTCTTCTGAAAAGAAAAAAGTAAGAAGAAGTAGGATACCGGTTTTAAGGATACTTTCATTCTTGTTTTTCTTGTGCTTGGGTATTATCGGTGGCGCAATGATCTATGGCTACAACACTTTGCATTCTTTTAACTATGAAGAAGTTGAGCCAGAAACTACGCAAGAAGTTAAAAAAGAAGCCGAAGAGCTCGGGCTTTTGAATGATAATATGGTTCTTAATATTTTGCTCATAGGGAGCGACTCAATGTCGACAGGAGATCACGGAAGAAGCGACTCGCTGATGGTTCTTTCGCTTAATACTAGAAGTAAAAAAATAAAAGTAACTTCGATTATGAGGGACTTGTGGGTTGATATTCCTAAGTTTGGCAAGGACCGCATGAACGCAGCTTATGCCTACGGTGGCTCGAAGCTTACAATTGACACTGTTCAAAAGAATTTCGGGGTTTTAATCGACAGATACGTTTGCGTTGACTTTGAAGGTTTTGCGAAAATAGTTGATTCGCTTGGCGGAATTGACATGGAGCTTACCGCAGCGGAATGTGCTTACATCAACAAATATTCAGGGGACAAGCACACTCTGAAGGGTGCAGGGGTTAAGCACCTCACTGGTTTGCAGGCGCTTCACCACTCAAGGAATCGCAACAGCAAAGGCTCGGATTACGACAGAACTTCGCGCCAGAGAGACGTTATAAAGGCAATTGTTGAAGCTCTTAAACATTCAAGCGTTGCCAAAATGACGGAGATGATTTCAGTTCTTGGCCCGATGATAACGACCAACTTCAAACCTTCTGAAATAACAAAGCTTGCAAAGGCTTCTCCAACTTATCTTGGCTATGAAATGGAAGAGTTCCGTTTGCCAACTGACGATAACGTTAGGGATGAAACCCACGACAAGAAAATGGTTCTTGCGATTAAAGATCTTAGCAAAGCCAAAAAGGACCTTAAGAAGTTTATCTATGGAACTGAATAAAAAAATAACCACGCTTCAAAAGAGCGTGGTTTTAATATTTTAGTTTTTATTTCAAAATTAAATTTTTTGAGTGCTTTTTAACGTAATTTGCTATGGTTGAGTTTTTATCTGCCAGCACTGAAATCATTTGGGAGCATGACTCGAAAATTTTGTGGCCGATTTCAAGGTCTTTTGCCTTAACGATTATGTTTTCAAGCGAGCTGCAGCCTAGAAACACTGAGCTGCCTATTGGCCTCACCTTTTTGCCGATGGTGAATTTTTTCAGCGCTGTGCAATTAGTGAACGCTCCAGGGCCTATGAAATCAATTTTGTTTTCAAAATCAATATATTTCAAATTTTTGCAATCTTGAAATGCTGCATCGTAAATTGAAATTGGTTTGTTGCCATTTTTTGAAATTTTCTCAAGATTTTCGCACCCTTGGAAGGCATAACTTGAAATGGACCGGGTGTTTGCGTGGAGCGTTAGCTCTTTTTTAGTTGACGCAGGGCAGATTTTTAAATCTGAAAAATCTTTGCTGTAAAGTATTCCTTGGTAACTTGAAAAATTTGGGTTTTTAGCTTCAACTGTTATGTTTTTTAAATTTTTGCATCCTAAAAAAGCAAATTTTTTAAGTAATTCAAGGCCTTCACCTATTTTTATATTTTGGCAGCTTTCGCAGTCTCCAAATGCCAGGCAACCGATGCTTTTAACGTTTTTCGGAATGTTTATTTCTTTAAGCGTAGTGCAGGAATAAAACGCATAATCATCAATTGTTTCAAGGCTTTGGGGCAAAGTTATTTCTTCAATTTCTTTTCTGTCTTTAAAGGTGCCGAAAGCGATTTTTTTAATTCCTTCGGGCAAAATTACCTTTGAAGAGTTGCCTTGGTAAGATTTGAGTGTTCCGGCATCATCTATGACGAGTGAAGTTTCTTTGGAGGGCAAGCTGGAAGAAACAGCCGGCGGATCAGCCGCGAAAGCAGTGCTTGACGAGAGTGCACCGAAAATTAAATTTGCTAATAATGCCAGGGATTTTGTTTTTTTAGAATTAAACATCGGTTTTTCCTCCCTATTTATATATTTTTAACATATTTATCTATCAAGATACTATCAAATTGATTAATATAAGTCAACTTTTAGTTTTTCTTTTTCTTAAATCCGTCTTTAAGGCCAACGCTTTTGTTGAAAACAAGGTTATTTTCAGAAAAATTCTTGCAGTCAGGGCAGAAATACCCAATCCTCATAAACTGGTAAGAATCGCCTATTTTAGCGGCTTTAATGTTTTCTTCGGCTTTGCAGTTCTTTTTAACTTCCAAGGAATTCTCGTTCAAAGTTGCCATTAAGTCCTCGTTTTGTTCCGGGTTTTCGCAGTTAAAAAGGTTTTCGTAAAGGTTAACGGTTATGTCTGCGCAGGATTTAGCATCAACCCACTGGATTGTTCCTTTAACTTTTCTGCCGTCTGCTGGATTGCCTCCTGCTGATGTTTCATCGTACTGGGCGTAAACTTCCAGGAGTTTTCCGTTTTCGTCTTTTTTGCAGCCTGTGCATTTAACGACATAGGCGGATTTCAACCTTACTTCATTTCCGGGGAACATTCTGAAGTAGCCTTTAACGGGCTCTTCCATGAAGTCAGATTCTTCGATGTAGGCTTCTCTTGAAAATCTTACTTTTCTTGTTCCAGCTGATTCATCGTTCGGGTTGTTTTCAACTTCAAAGAATTCTTCTTTGCCTTCGGGGTAGTTGGTTATGATGAGTTTAACCGGGTTTAATACCGCCATGATTCTTTTTGCTTTCAAGTTTAGGTCTTCTCTTAGGCAATGCTCTAAGAATGAATATTCAACTGTGCTTGTGACCTTCGAAACGCCGATTTTTTCGCAGAAGTTTCTTATTGATGCGGGAGTATACCCTCTGCGGCGTAAACCTCCGATGGTTGGGAGTCTTGGGTCATCCCAGCCGTCAACTTTGCCTTCTTCAACGAGCTTTCTGAGCTTTCTTTTGCTCATCACGGTGTTGTTGATGTGAAGTCTTGCATACT
>USIK01000092.1 GCA_900554775.1 uncultured Oscillospiraceae bacterium | reverse complement strand
ATTATGCTTTTTCTAGTTTAACCGTTTTTTCTGTTCCGAGATAATTCGACTCGTAGCTTATTACTCCATTTGCATAATAAAATGTTTTTGAATTTTCGCTTGAAGCCACTAAAGGAGACTCATTTTTATTCATGTTATTTTCGGAAACCCAGGTGTAAACGCCGTTTTTCAGCTCAGGCGTGGTATATGTGCCCGACCAGTAAGTTGATGTGGTGTTTTCTTTTCTGTTTACCACTTTGATTTCAATGCTACCGTTGTTTATGGTTGCGGTTTGGTAGTCTTCTTCCGGGCCGACGTTGGTTTGTTTCCAGCTGCCTTCAAGATTTATTTTCTGGGAAGTCACTGATTCAGTGGGTTGAGGGCTGGTTTCAGTTTTGGAACTGTTGCATGCAGAAAGAGAAAAAGCTAAAAGCAAAGGCAAAATAAATGCAGAAATCTTTTTCATAAACTCACCTCCAGTATGCTTACAACCGATTATATCAAATGATTATTTTAATGTCAATTTTATAAATAATTTTATTTAATTATGCAAATATTATACTACAGCTACAAAATAAAAATCGACACGAAACGACGATTAATTTATAAGCTCCTTGTCAGTAGGAAGGAGCACATTGATGTAGTTTCTAATGTCAGAAGAAACCGCTTGGCAAGTTAAAGAAAGGTAGGAAGTGTTTACACGATAAAAAAGCAAATAAAACTCAAACAAAAAATGATCGCCTGACTTTTTAACCGTGTAGATGACGCGGTTTTCAGTGTCTACTCTTAAAAAGAACTTGCCTTGAGGGAATTCAGTGCTATCTTCTAAAAAGCTGAGATGCTTTGATTTTTCGTCAATTTCTTTGGTTAGCCATTCTTCAGTTTTATCAGAATCTTCGAGGGTTTTAGCCGATTTTTCATTTTCAATTTTTTCGTGGCATTCTTCTAAAAAGTACTGGAAATCTTTCCCGTTTTCAAGCCCATTCCAAGCATTAAAATACGCTTTGCCTCCATCGGGCGAGTTCCAAGGAAGGAACCTCGAATTGCTTATAATTTCCATTTGCTCTGTGCTAACATGAGGAGGGTCAGGATTATTAGATTTTGAAGAAATGCAGCCGGTTTGGGCAGGAAGTGCGCTTGAAGCTAGCGCTACAGCAGTAAGGCACAACAGATTTTTTTTGATTTTATTTTTCATTTGTAAACCTCCACTAATAAATTTTTAGACGACAAAACAAACTCAAATAAAATTGAGCCTATTTTAAAATCAAAAAAATAGACTGCCAAAAGCAATCTTATCTCTTAGACAATCTTTCATTCTATATAAGCTGTGCCATATGGTGCGGTCAGTGGGACTTGAACCCACACGTCTCTCAACACATGCCCCTCAAACATGCCTGTCTACCGGTTCCAGCATGACCGCTCACATGGTTTATTCTATTATATATTAAAAATATTGTCAAGAGAAAAAATAAGTATCATTGTAGTTATCAAAAATAAACTATATTTATATAAAATTTTGTATATTTATTATAACATACGTGAAGGATTTTGACAAATAATTATTTTTAATGTAAAATTGAGGCAAAGAATAGAGGTAATAATATGAAAACAATAGGAAATATTATATGGTTAATTTTTGGTGGTTTGATTTTAGCTTTAGGGTGGGCGATTGCAGGGGTAATCTTGTGTCTAACAATCGTTTTTATCCCTGTGGGCGTTCAGTGCTTTAAATTTGCTGAGCTTATGCTTGCGCCGTTTGGGAGCAAAATTGTTTATTCTGGCAAAACAAGCTCGATAATACTGAACATCCTTTGGGTTATTTTCTTTGGTTTTTATCTTGCTGTGGCTTCTTTTGTAGTTGGTGTTTTGTGGTGCATAACGATAGTAGGAATTCCCGTTGGGCTTCAATGTTTCAAGTTTGCGGGCCTTGCTTTGATGCCGTTTGGCGCAACGATAGAATAATTTAAAGCTCATCTTTTTGATGAGCTTTATTTTCCTGATAAAAATTTTGAAAAATAAAAAACCTCACAACCAATTAGCTGTGAGATCAATTTTTGGTTGCAGAAGGTGGATTTGAACCACCGACCTTCGGGTTATGAGCCCGACGAGCTACCAGACTGCTCCATTCTGCGCCATCGCTTATATAAGTAGTATATGCTTTTTGTTTACAAATGTCAACATATTAAATTAAATTCTAAAATAATTACAATCAAATTCTAAATAAATATTTTATTATGTTAAATATGACAATGATTTTCAAATTTATTGCGAAATAGGTTGCTAATAAGTTATAATAATCAAGCAGTTTTATAAACAATTTTAGGAGGAAAAATTTTATGAACAGTTTATTCGCAGGAAACGGCACAGCTTCTCAGCTCATTACCATGCTTTTGGTTTACGGCGTGGTTATTGGAGGAATGTATTTGCTTCTTTTTAGGCCGCAACAAAAGAAAAGAAAGCAAGAAGAAGAGATGAGAAATTCAGTTCAAATCGGCGATGAAATCGTAACAATCGGCGGAATAGTAGGAAGAGTTGTTAGCATTAAAGAAGATTCTGAATCCTTAATTTTGGAAACAGGCTCTGAAAAAATCAGAATTCAAAAATGGGCTGTTGGAGCAGTTGTTAACAAAGAAGCAAAATAATTTAAGGAAGGAATGTTTAATTTGAAAAAGTTTATATTTTCTTTCGCACTAATATTTTGTTTGTTTTCGTTTGCGCCTGGGATTTTTGCTTATGAAAAAAGTATTGAAGATTTAGCTGCAAAATTTAATATATCTGCCGAAAAGATGGACACAATTCTTGCAGATGGTAACAAGAAGCTTGTTCCGATGATTTCAAGTGACAAAGATTTTTACATAAGTTTATTTTCGGAAAAAGAAAACTCGGGCCACATGAAATACTACGGCAATGGAAAAATCATGAGTAAAAATTCTAGCGAAAGAGTATTTAAAAGAAGAATTGCAAGAATGTGGAATGGTAATAAACCGCAGTCTTTAGCTTTTATAGTCAAAGAAGATGGCAAATCTGTTGGGTTTGTTGCTGCAGGTCCGGTTGATAATCCTTCATGTAACCCTGAAATCGCAAGGGTTATTGACAAAAAGTTCGCCGGAATAGGCCTGGGAACATTTGCTGCTAAAAAGCTGGTTTCAGTTATGCAAGAGCTCAAAAACCTTGGAATTTATAAATATGAATACTTGGTTTCAACAAGCAAACCTAATAATTTGGCTTCAAGGAATTCTATTTTGAAGGCAGGCTTTACAACGAAAGAAAGCATTGTCAAAACAGAATTCGGGAATGAAAAAATTTATAAATATCATTTTTCTTAAATTAAAAAATAGGCCGCTATTTTGCAGCCTATTATTTTTTTTGCAGTTTCGTTTTAAAAGGCAAAAAAACTTGTTTTTAAGCCGATTTTTGAAAGGAGCTGCGTTTTTAAATGGAATTTAAAGGAATAGATATTTCGAAATGGCAAGGAGAAATAAACTGGGGAAAAGTCAAAGCTTCAGGAGTAGATTTTGCAATTTTAAGAGAAGGCTACGGTTTGCAAACTGACAAAAAATTCAAAG
>USIK01000091.1 GCA_900554775.1 uncultured Oscillospiraceae bacterium | reverse complement strand
AAAATATCTTAATCAGATTCGTTCATAAAACAAATAGCAGAAAACGCTAAAACTTATCCGGCTACCGTGGTATGAATCCTCATGTTACGTTCATTTTTTATTGCATAAATTATTCCTTTTAAAGCATATTTTAAAGAACGTAATACTTTCATATTTTACTTATCATCTTCCGAAATGTAAGAAAGTGCACTCGGGAAGCCAAGCAATTCAAGAACTCTTTCTTCGCGTTCTCTCATGTGCCTTTTTTCCATTCCGCCTTGCTCGTGGTCATAACCAAGAAGGTGAAGCATACCGTGAGCAACTAAATATGCAACTTCTTTTCTCATTGAATGGCCGTATCTTTCGCTTTGTTCCATAACTTTTTCCATGGAAATAACAATGTCTCCAAGAAGCTGAGCGCCGCTTTCAGGGTCAACTTCATAAGTCCCATCTTCGTTTTTCATCGGGAATGATAAAACGTCTGTTGGAACATCTTTGTTTCTGTATTGTTTGTTGAGGCTTTGTATGTAAAGATTATCAACAAAAGTAATGCTCACTTCAGCGGAACCTTTGAATTTTTCAAGAATAAGCACAGCATTGCAGCATCTTCTAACTAACATACGAATGCCTGTTGGAATTTTAACCTCTTTCTGCCTGTTAACTATAATAACTCTAGTTTTATCTACCATGAAATATTCCATCCTCCTGATGTTATGTTATCTTATTGTAAACTACTTTAATTAAAAAATTTCTTTTAACTAGCCTTAAAGTTCTTCAAAAAAGTGATATTTATATAAATATCCGTCAAATTCCACGGCTAATAAAAGAATTTTTTAAAAAACATTGTGCATATATTAATTATATAGGTTTTTTGGTTAACTGTCAAACATTTTATTCTTAAAAATTTCAGTTAAAATTTTAATTTTTATGTATCACTACAACAAGTAAGTTTTAATAAGATATAAATATTACTCTGAAACATTTTGTTTTTTAGCTATATTTTCCAGGCAATTATAAGTCGCTTCACAAACAAAATCGTTATCTTCTTCATAATTATTTACATTTTTGGAAAGGATTTTTATTTCTCCTATCTCATTTTCCTCTTTTTGAGCTATTTTCGACTCCAAAATTTTACTTGCTTCTTCAATATTTAAAAATTTTTCTTCGCACTTTTGATGAAAACAAACCTCAGTATTAAATATTAAAGGAAATTTAATACCAAAAAAATTCATCTCGTTTGAAAACGACTCCGTTCTGTATTCTTCGTCAGTTTTAACCCAGGGGTTAAGCGGAATCTCTTTTTCGAAAATATTCACTTTGTATTTTTTAACTGGTTTGCCATCATCCGAAGCATAAAGTTGCCTTAGTTTGACTCTTTCCACCAATTTGCGTTTAGTTTTAGCGAAAACTTTGCCATCCGCTTCCGAAACATCCGTTCCGCCGGCTTCATTCACCGTTGCGCCGCTTATCAAAATTTGCCCCCTTATAACGGCATCACCCTCAGAGACGCACGCCGAGCCCTTATAAACCTCCATGCGCTCGATTTGACCCTCGCTAGTTGCAACTAGATTGCAAGGGCTGCCCTCTTTAACAATTTCAGGAGATTTAATTTTTTCTTTTATGCAAACGTTAAGGCAACTTCCTTTAACATTAAGAGAAATCCAGGAAATATCTGTGAGTTTCGACATAATAAGCTGCTTAACAACCGAAGAATTCACCGCGGACTTTTTCGTTCCAATGCCCACGCCAAACTCCTTCATAGCTGAAATCACTTCTTCGCTTGGAATAGATTTATTCCCCGAAATATTTATGCTCCAAATGAAAAGGGAAAAAACATGAATCATGAAAACAAAAGAAACAACGCCCAAAAGAGCTCCCAAACGGCCTTTATATTTAGCCAAAAAAACAGGAAAGCCATATTTTTTTATGATTTTTATTTCGCAGTTTTCTTTTTTTGCGTCGCTTAGCAGCGTTTCGCACTGAGCCGTGAACACTTTGGCGTAAAGGTCACCGCTAAACTTTTTTAAATCCCATAAATTAATGCCTTTTTTATTAACGCGATTCAAAAAATTCTCAGGGAACCCGCCAACCGCCCTGAAAGAAACATAACCGCAAAACCATCTTATTATATTTACCAGCAAGCTTTTCACCTCTTAATTAAACTTCCAAAATGTTAAGTTTCGTATTCAATGGAAGTGATAAATCCTTTAATAACAAGCGCATCGGCACTCAAACATTTGATTTCAAGATTCCTGCCGAAAAAAGAAATCGCCATTTTATTCATGTTTATTTTAATCATGTTTTCGTCATACTGAGCAATGCTTTTAAGCCCTTCAACAGTCGCCTCTCGGTTGCCTTTTATCTCAATGTTCACAGGGTCAAGCATAACACCCAAGTCAGAATTTTTTAAATTTTCAAAATTCCAAAGTCTGCATTTTTTATTGTTGTTCTTCTGCCTTGACAAAAAGCCACCATCTTTCCGCTTTGTTGTTAACTTTTAAATAATATGCAAGTGCGCAAATAAAAATCACCGTTACAAGCATATATATTCAGTGGTAAGGAGGCTTTTAATTTGGAAAACATTAATAAACTTAAAAAATTCTGCTTGAAAGATTTATCATTAATATTTTTAACGTTTTTTTCTACTTCAATTTTAATCTTAAACCCGCACATCGGCCGCTTGGGCGTTTTCACTGGAGGAAAATACTGCACCGAAATTTTGATTCCTTCGCTTTTCCCGCTTATGTTTCTTTCGAGGTTCGTGATATTTTCAGGAATGTTCGATTTTTTAAAAAAGCCGCTTAACAAAATAATGCGGTTTGTTTTTTATCTTCCAGGCTGCACCGCTCCAGCAATTTTACTCAGTTTAATCGGTGGCTATCCTGTTGGAGCGAGCAGCGTGAAGACACTATTCGAAAAAGATGAAATTTCAAATGAAGAATTAAACCGAATGATGATTTTCGCTGTTAATGCAGGGCCAGCATTCACAATAAACGTGGTTGGAGAAACGCTTCTTAAAAACAGATCTCTTGGAATAATGCTTTTTTTGGTTCAGTCCGTAGTTTCGATTATTTTAGGAATCACCGCAGGAATAGCCGCACGAATCAAAAAAGTTAACCTTTATGAAAACAAAAAAATCAGTAATGAAAAAATAAAAATCTCTGAAGCCGTCGTACTCGCTGCTTCGAAAACCTCGGTTTCAATAGTTGAAATGTGCGCGCTTATAACGGTTTTCACGGTTATAATATCTCTTTTCGAAAACTTGAATATTCTCAATTTTTTAGCCGAAAAATTCTGTTTAAACCCCAAAAATTTTTCTTGCTTTGCTATTTCGTGCCTGGAAGTTACATCGGCCACATTTTTTGCAGCGAAAAATCATGCTCCATTCCTCATAATCTGCCTGGGGGTCAGCTATGGCGGGCTTTGCACACATTTTCAAGTTGCCTCAATTTTATCCGGCACCGGGTTTAATTATTTAAAATTTCAAATTTTCAGGGTTATAAACGCAATTTGCTGCCTTTTAGCAACCATTATTTTTCTCAAGTTTTCCGCGCAAACCGCTCCAGTTTTCATTTCCGGCC
>USIK01000090.1 GCA_900554775.1 uncultured Oscillospiraceae bacterium | reverse complement strand
GTGCTGGGCGTTCAGGTTTTAATCGAGTTCATTCAGTCAATTTATTGGCTAAGAATTGAGGGTAAGTTTGCGGTCACTTCTAGCGCGCAGTTTATGTGGCATGTGCTTAGGCTTCCGCTTGACTTTTTCTCGCAGCGTTATGTTGGAGACATTGTTTCAAGGCAAGAATCAACCGCGGGCATTGCGCTTACTCTCATAAAAAAAATTGCGCCTATGTTCATAAAAATTTTCTCGATGTTTCTTTATCTTTTCTTCATGCTCAGGTGGAGCTGGGTTTTGACTTTGGTTGGAATTGGCGCAACGGTTATAAATATGCTCATTGCAAGATATACTTCAAAGAAAATGCTTAACTTCCAAAGAGCTTCATCGCAAAACCAGGGCAAGATAATAAGCGTTACTTACAATGGCTTTGAAATGATTGAAACGATTAAATCAACTGGTGCCGAAAGCGGATATTTCGAGCGCTGGGCAGGGTTCTTTTCGAAGCAAAATAACGATAACGTTGCTATTGCAAGGTTCACTCAATATATCGGTGCATTGCCGGAACTCGTTGACAGCATAGCAGACCTTATAATGCTTTTTTCGGGCGTTTACTTAATAATGCACGGCGAGTTCACAATCGGTATGCTTATGGCATTCCAGTCCTTCCTTGAAAAATTCCTTGCTCCTATAAGTGATATAATTGATATTTACCAAAATTTCGTTGGCATGAGATGCGAAATGGAAAGGGCTGAAGACGTTCTTGATTGCCCGGTTGATGTTAGCGATGAACCGGCAGTTTATAAAGATAGTTCTTCTGAGCGCAAGCTCAAAGGCACTCTTGAATTAAAAGATGTTACTTTTGGCTACAGCAAGCTTTCTCCCCCGCTTATTGAAAATTTCAGTATGTCGTTAAAACCTGGTTCTTGGACGGCTATTGTTGGAGGCAGCGGCAGCGGTAAATCAACTATTGCTAAGCTCGTGACGGGCCTTTACAAGCCATGGAGCGGCAAAATTGAGTTTGATGGAATGACTAAGGATGAAATAGACCCTTATAAATTCCATGCTTCAGTTTCGATGGTGGATCAAGAAAAAGTTATGTTTCATGACACGATTAAAAATAACATCAAAATGTGGGATGATTCAATAGAAGATTTCGCAGTAATGATGGCAGCAAAAGACGCTGATATTCACGAAACTATTATGAACCGCCCTGATGGTTACAATCATGTTTTGAGCGAAGGCGGAAAAGACTTTTCAGGCGGCCAATGCCAGAGAATAGAAATCGCCAGAGCGCTTGCTCAGGAGCCAACGGTTATAATCCTTGATGAAGCAACCTCGGCCCTTGACGCTAAAACTGAATACACAGTAATGCAAAACATTCGCAAGCTCGGCTGCACGTGCTTGGTTATTGCTCACAGGCTTTCAACGATTCGTGACTGCGACGAAATAATAGTTCTTGACAAAGGCGAGGTCGTTGAACGCGGTAAACACGATGAACTCATTAAAAACGACGGCTTTTACAAGCAGCTCGTTATAACGGAATAAGGGAGGTGGATTTAAATGATGGAATACACAGAATATTTAGAAAACCAGATTGAAAAGCGCAGAAGAAGCGATGATGAAATGTTCAGGGACGCTTTTTCGGACTTGCTTTCAGTAATTGGTGTAAATGCTGCAAAAAGCAGAAAACAAGTTACGGGCGCTGTGGCTGAAATACTCAGATATTTGGGCAAAGAAGTCCCAGAAGTGCCGGAAAATATAACGGACCTTGATTCCCAGCTTGAATACATGCTAAGGCCATCGAACACCATGCGCAGGCGCGTTGAGCTTAAAGGCAAATGGTGGAAAGACGCCACGGGGTGCTTTCTTGGAAGTACTAAGGATGGCGATATAGTTTCCATTTTGCCTGGGAAATGGTCAGGTTATTTTTACAGAACGCCCGAAGGCGAAGAGATTAAAGTAAACGAAAAAACTGCAAAAAACCTTAACTTAGATGCTTTCTGTTTTTACAAATCCTTCCCTCTTACTTCGCTTAGGATAAGAGATCTTATAAAATTTATGATATCGAATATTTCCAAAGCGGATATATTTTTCATTGTCAGCGCAGCAGTGTTTATGCAAATTTTAGGAATGTTCACGCCTTATGTTACAAGTGTTGTTTACAACATTTTGATTCCTTCAGGAAGCGACTCTTTGATTTTCCCGGTTGCTTCGCTTATGGTTGGCGTTACTCTTGGAAGTCTTATTCTTGGGGTTTCGAATAAAATTGTTACAAACAGGTTCCAAGGAAGGTTGGTTTTGACGGTTAACAGCGCTATTATGATAAGGCTTTTCAGCTTGCCAACGACCTTCTTTAAAAACTACACCGCGGGTGAGCTTGCCAGCAGAATGGGCTATATTTCGGTTCTTTGCCAAAAAATCGTAAATGCGGTTTTAGCAACGGCCCTTCCGGCAATGTTTTCGCTTGGTTACCTTTTCCAGATGTATCAATATGCTCCAAGTTTGGTTATCCCCGGATTAGTAATTGTTATTGTAAATATTATTTATTTGGTCGTAATAACGCTTTTAAGGCAAGGAATTTACAGGAAGAAACTTGATATATCCCCCAAGCTTCAGTCGCTTGTTTATGCGCTTTTTGGCGGAATACAAAAAATTAAAGTTACAGGCGCTGAGAAACGCGCGTTTGCAAAGTGGGCTCAGCAGTATTCAGAAGTTGAAAAACTTGATTATTCCCCGCCGTTTATCATTAAAATCAGTGGAGTTATCAGCCTTGTAATTTCTTCGCTTGGAACCATTTGCCTTTATTATTTCGCCATTGCTTCGGGCGTTAGCCGCGGCGATTACATTGCTTTTAGCTCGGCTTTTGGTTTAATCAGTTCGGCGCTTATTTCGCTTAGTGAGGTTACGCTTGACTTTGCAAATTTAGGCCCGATTCTTGACCTTATTAAGCCCGTTATGAAAGAAAAACCTGAAAGCAGCGAAGGAAGAAAAATTCCAACTTCAATTTCAGGTGACATTGAAATTTCGAACGTTACCTTCAAATATTCTGAAGACGGACCTGTTATTCTTGATGACCTCAATTTGTCGATTAAAAAAGGCGAATACCTTGCGATAGTCGGTAAAACAGGTTGCGGAAAATCCACGCTTATAAGAATTCTGCTTGGTTTTGAAAAGCCTCAGCAAGGAACCGTTTTTTACGGCGGCAAAGACCTTGCGAATCTTGACCTTAGAAGCGTCAGGCAGAAAATCGGCGTTGTTATGCAAAATGGTTCGCTCTTCCCTGGTGATATTTTTTCGAATATTATTGTTACATCTCCGTGGAAAACTTTGGACGATGCTTGGGAAGCGGCTAAAATTGCAGGAATTGACGAAGATATCAAAGCGATGCCTATGGGTATGCATACTGTGATTTCCGAGGGTTCAGGAGGAATTTCAGGCGGGCAGAAGCAAAGATTGATGATTGCAAGGGCAATTATTTCAAAGCCTCAGGTGCTTATTTTCGACGAAGCTACTTCGGCACTTGACAACATAACTCAAAGCCACGTTGCGAAGAGCATTTCATCGTTTAACAGCACGAGAATCGTGGTTGCTCACAGGCTTTCGACGATTAAAAACTGCGACAGAATAATAGTTCTTGAC
>USIK01000089.1 GCA_900554775.1 uncultured Oscillospiraceae bacterium | reverse complement strand
CGCACTTTTTCGCCGCAAGGAGCGTAACTCCTCTGGCTTGGGCAACGTCTATTGCCGTTTTGTGGTTATTTTGGAAATAAAGCTTTTCAATTGAAATAGCATCAGGGTTATATATTTTTATTATTTCTGTTATTCTATCGTATATTTTTTCAAGCCTTAAAAGTTAATCTTCTTTCGACTCCGTCAGCACTGCACCGTAATCTTTTGCAGTGAATTTGCTGTTTTTGTATTCTATTACTCCCCAGCCAACGATCGCATAGCCTGGGTCAATGCCTAATATCAGCATTTGATTCACCTCACCAGGCTTAATTATATCATTTATTTAAATGAAGATAAAGATCATTAACAAATAAGCTTTGAAGCCCATAGTATAACAAAGAGGGGAGTGATAAAAATGAAGACAACAAACAGTTTAAGCAGTTGCAGACCTTGTTGCAGCACAGCTGGGATTTTACTCGGTATTATTGCGGGTATAATAGTGGCAATCCTTTTCTCGTTAGGACTTACACCTCTAATTTTAAATGGAATATGGGTTGCTTTTAGCATCGGAGCTGCGGCGCTAGTTTATGTTGCGGTTTTGGCGGCTGTGGGTGGTTGCAGTTCTTGCAGCGCTTTAAGAGGAAGCCTTATTAAAAATTTAAGATGTTTACTAGCTGGTATATTTGGCACTATTTTAACCTCGATTGTGCTTGTATCGGTCGCACTTGAAATATCTTCAATCATAATTTCAATTTTGGTTGGAATTTTAACATTTTTCTTAATATTTCTTATAGCGTCTCTTATTTCTTTTCTAAAATCTTTAGTCTATTAAAATAAAGCTCGTCCGGTGGTATAACAATACCATCGGGCTTTTAATTTGTGATTTATAATTAATTTTTTTGAGTTTAAATCTCTTTATAATATATAAAACCCAGAAATTTAACTTTCAAGTTGACATTTTGCCCGAATGGATTTTATAATCTAAATAATGTGATAACTTATCACGGTGATTTTAAATTACATTAACATCGGAGGATTAAAAATGGACAGAACCATACAAAGAAGCAAGGACATAATTTATGATGGTGACAATGAAATATTGGTAAAAAGAATAGAAGTGACCAAAAAAATTTTAAGAGAAACTTGTATACCGGCTAATTTTGTTGGATATAAATATACGGGCGAAGCACTACTTTACATGCTGCAAAACAAAGAAATGACTTTTGTTAGCGAAATATATCGTAAAATTGCTGCATACCACCATACTTCGCCAAATTCAGTTGAAGTTTCAATTAATAACGCGATTAAAAGAGCTGTCGAAATTTCTGAAGAAAATGTAAGAAAAATTCTTAAAATTTCAAGTTCAGTGAAAATCACCAATTCCGTTTTTTTAAACACAGCGAAAGAAATAATTTATGAACAAGTAATTAAATAAAACAAGCTTTGGCATTATCGTTCATTATAAAGTTTGCAAACTATCAACTCAGGGTCATTAAGGAATCTAAACGGTATTTTACTTTTCCCGAGCCCTCGGCTTATGATTATTTTTGTGTTTCCGCAAGTGTGCAAACCAGACGCATATTTCGGGAATAATCCTTGGCCTGGCGCTACAAGTGGGCCTATAAACGGCAGTCTTATTTGCCCGCCGTGAGCATGCCCGGCGAAAACGAGGTCGTATTTATATTTAGCATAGATTTCCACGAACTGCGGTTTGTGAGATAATAACACATTAAATTCAGAATAATCTAGTTTTATTTTCGCAAGGCAGTCGTTAACTATTTCTTCGTCAATTTCTTTCATCCCTTTTTCGCTTTTTATATATTCATCGTTATAATCTTTTAAATACGTTTCCAGGTCGTTAATTCCTGCTAAATTTATATGTTTACCTTTGAAATTCAATTCAACGGAATTTTCCTCAAGCAAAGTTACGCCGGCATTGGCAAGGTTTTCTTTAATTTTACTTGCATATTTTTTTCCAACCTGAATATCATGGTTCCCGGTAACGAAATAAACCGGGGCAATTTTGACAATATTATTTATAAATTCAGTCACGTCGCTTATTTCTTTTTCTATGTTTTCGCTACGTTTATAAACCAAGTCGCCCGTAATGACTATTATGTTTGGCTTGTTTTGCTCAATTCTTTTGATGAGCCTAGCTTGATTTTTACCAAATTTGGTATTATGTAAATCCGAAATCTGAACTATTGTGTAACCATTAAATTCTTCAGGAATTTTAGAGCTTTTTATTTCAAAAACAGTGCTGCAAATGTGGTGGTTCCCAATGTAAATCACAGCCCAGAAAAGCCACACGACAAATAGCAGCATGATAATATAACTTTTAAATTTCATTTTTTCAAACCTTCTTAAAATAGATTTTTCATATCTCAATGTTACATCATTTTAAAAAAATTTGCATTAAAAAAGAGCTCCCGGCGAATAGCCGAGAGTATTAGTTTTCTTTGTCAAGAATTAAAAGTGGGTCGATGAATTTTCCTTTTTGATTAATTGCAAGGTGAAGGTGATTTTCGCCTTCAGCTGCTTCGCAAGGAACTTTGTCTATTTTGCCTATTTCATCACCGCTTTTGAGTTTAGCACCCTTTTTAACGGGTACATTTTTCTCAAGGCCCGAATAATATGCAGTGAATCCACCGTCATGAGAAATAACCACTGTTGTTCCATAAGACGGATCTTCATAAACGTCAGCCACAACACCTGATGTTATGGATTTAACTGTGCTGCCTTTTTCAGCTCTAAAATCCGTTCCTTCGTGTGATCTCCAGTCACAAAAAGATTTGCTGTAAACTGGTGTGTCGCCGCTGAATTCTTTCGTCACTACGTTATCAGTTGGATAAGAAATTTCCGGTTTTTCTTCCGGCCTTTCGTTTTCTGCCCAAACTGCCTTCACTTTTTCTTCGCCGGCGTCTGATTCTTTCTCTGCTGGGGCATCAGCAGGTTTTGCAGCTTCTTTCTCAGGTTTTTTCTCAAAAGGAATAGCCTGCTTTTTTTCGAAGCTGTCGTTTTCGTTTAAAATGTCACTTTTAACGGTTGATTGTTTCATTGGTGGGTTATTTTTCGGTTTTGAAATCCTTGGGCTGTTGCTTTTTTGAGGAGTAACAAATTCTTTAACCGTTTTATAAGTCGACCAGCCTGCCGCCGAAACCGCTGCAAGACACACGAGCAAAGCGACATAAAACTTAGGATGTCTTTCGGGTTTTTCTTCAAATTGCTCTTGAATGTTTTCGTTTTTGATTTTCATCTCTTAGCACCTCCAATTTTATTATTGTCAGGCAGTTACTTTTATATACAGATAAAATTTAAATAAAAATGGTAATTTACTTATATAATGTGTATAATGATTAGTATCATTTAGGAAAGGAAAAAATAAGATGAGTTTAAAAGACGAATTTATAGATATATTTGAAAGCAACATAACGAGAGAAGGCTCGAAAAAGCTCCTTGAATGGCTCAAAGGGACAGATTTTTTCACTGCTCCTGCAAGCACTAGATACCACTGTGCGTGCGAAGGCGGCCTTTTAAAGCACAGCATTAATGTTTACAACGTTATGATGAAACACTTTGAAGAAACAAAAGACAGCAAAGAAAGTTTTGCAATCGTTTCGCTTTTGCATGATATTTGCAAAGTTCAATATTATAAAATTTCGCAGAGAAACGTTAAAAAC
>USIK01000088.1 GCA_900554775.1 uncultured Oscillospiraceae bacterium | reverse complement strand
TTGTTGCGTTTATTTTTTCTGCTTTTGCAAGTTATTTTTATGTTATTGTTGGTCCGGCCGAGCTTAGAAACAAACTCAAAAACGCTTTTAAAAAATTAAAAAGTGCATTTATTATTAAAAATATGGATGGTAAATCAAATGAAAAATGAAACAAAATCTTTGTTTGTATCAATCGTTGGGAAGCCTAACGCAGGCAAATCTTCTATAATGAACATGCTCATAAATTCAAAAATTTCAATAGTTTCGCCAAAACCTCAAACCACAAGAAGCCGAATCACTGGAATTTTAACCGAAGGTGACACTCAGCTCGTTTTCGTTGATACTCCGGGCATTCACAAGCCTTTCAATAAGCTTAGCGAGTTCATGATTTCTGAGGTTGACAATTCGTTTTCAGGCAGCGAGCTTTGCCTGCATGTTGTTGATGCTGAAAAAAATTCGGTCGACACTGAAACTATTGCCAAACTTAGAAAGTCCGGCGCAAGAGCGATTTTGGCTCTTAACAAAGTTGACCTTTTGAAGCAGAAAGGTTAGCTCAAGGCTTAGATTAAAGAATACAGCGAGCTTTATAATTACGACGAAATTATTCCCGTTTCAGCGGCTAGCGGCGAGGGCAAAGATGAACTTTTGAAAGAGCTTTTTTCAAGGGCGGTTCCTTCGGTTTTCTTTTTCCCTGAAGACGACATAACCGACCAAACCGAAAGAATGCTTGTTTGCGAAATTATTCGTGAAAAACTTCTTTATTTCCTTGAAAAGGAGCTCCCTCATGGAACGGCTGTTCAAATTGAAAAATTCAAAGAACGCGAAGACGGAAACGTTAATATTCATGCCGTTATTTACTGCGAAAGGAAAAACCACAAGGCAATCATCGTTGGTGCGGGCGGCCAAATGATTAAAAAAATTGGCATTGCTTCCCGCAAAGCCATTGGTGAGATGCTTGATTGCAATGTTAATTTGAACCTTTTTGTTAAAGTTAAGGAAGATTGGAGAAACAGCGCTTCGATTCTTCATGATCTTGGATATATGTAAATTTATGCAAATTGCTAAAAAAATATAAAATTTTAAAAAAATTATAGAATTATACTATATTTTTTTCGAGATATGTTGTATAATCATCCTGTACTGAAAAAATAAATTTCATTCAGCAAGAAATTAAAACTTTTTTACAGTTAGGAGGATTTTACAATGGACGCTAAATCAGCTTGGGAAAGATTTCAATCTACGGGAATGATTACGGATTATTTGAACTATCGCTCTATAGAAAATGGCCTTTTGCCATACTGCGCTTGGGATAGCGAAAGTAATTCACGAGGAACGAACAATGAAATTAGATGTGACGGGAATAATAGTAAAAGAAAAGGATTTGAGTGACAGCGACAAAGTAATAACCCTGCTCACCTGCGAAAGAGGTGTTATTACGGCTATTGCGAAACGCTCGAAAACCATAAGGAATAGGCTTGGCGGAATGGTTCAGCTTTTTGCCTATGGTACCTTTACGCTTTTTTCCGCGCGAAATGGTTATTTGCTGGATGGATGTGAAATAAAAGAAGTATTTTTTGAGCTTCGAAATGATTTGGAGGCTTTGTCTTTAGCGCAGTATTTTTGCGAGCTTTCTTTGGCGCTCAGGCCTGAAATCGAAGTCTCAAGCGAGCTTTTGCGCGTTCTTTTGAATTCGATTTTTTACCTTTCGAAAAATAAAATGAATCAGCTCGTTGTGAAAAGCATTTTTGAGCTCCGGGCTTGCTCGCTTTGTGGATATATGCCGCAGCTTGTTTCTTGCGACAAATGCGGAAGCTACGAAGCCGAAAATATGAGATTTCTTATCGAAAAGGGAAAGATTTTTTGCTATGGTTGCTCTCGTGAAAGCGATTTCGGGGTTGATATCTCGCCCTCGATGTTGGCGGCGCTTAGGTATATTGTTTATTGCCCAGTTGAGAAGCTTTTTAGTTTTTCAGTTTCCGATGAAACTGCTCAAAAGCTTGAAAAAATAACGGATAAATATATTGCCGTGCACACCGAAGGCAGTTTCAGGCCGCTTGAATTTTACAAAAAACTTAAGAATTTTAAAGTTTAAACCGGAAATAATTTAAGAACATTTGAAACTATAAAGCATACGAGGATTCCCGTCACTGTTGGAATTATGAACGACAGGGCGGTCCATTTGAGGCTTTTGGTTTCTTTTTTTATCGTCCAAAGTGTGGTCCCGCAAGGGAAGTGAAGTAGCGAAAAAAGCATGACGCAAATTCCTGTGATGTAAGTCCAGCCGTGCGAAATCAGCAAGTTGTGGAGTTCAGCAGGGTTTTGGATTTCAAGAATTGTTTCCGTGCACATGTAGCTCATGATGATTATCGGGAAGACGATTTCATTTGCCGGGAACCCGAGAATGAAAGCCATTAAAATCACTCCGTCAAGGCCAAGCATCCTCGCAAAGGGGTCTAAAAAGTTTGCGCAGTGCATCAAAAGGCTGAGATCGCCGATTTTTACATTTGCCATGACCCAAATTATGAGCCCTGCAGGCGCCGCAACGGCAACAGCTCTGCCTAGGATGAATATGGTTCTGTCGAAAAGTGAGCGAATTAAAATTTTGCCAATTTGAGGTTTCCTGTATGGTGGAAGCTCCAAAATGAATGATGAACCAAGGCCTTTTAGAAGGGTTTTAGATAATATTTTTGACATGATAAAGCTGATGACCACGCCGAAAATTATGACGCTCGTGAGGATTAAAGTTGATTTAAACGAGTCAAAAAAGCTAAGCGACTGACCGATGAAAAACATTGTGATGACCGAGATTAAAAGCGGGAATCTGCCGTTGCAAGGCACGAAATTATTTGTTAAAACGGCAATTAGCCTTTCTCTCGGTGAATCTATTATTCTGCAGCCGGTCACTCCGCAGGCATTGCACCCAAAACCCATGCACATGGTCAACGATTGCTTCCCGTGTGAGCCACATTTTTTGAAAATTTTATCGAGATTAAACGCAATTCTCGGCAAGTAACCGACATCTTCCAGAAGCGTGAAAAGCGGGAAGAAAATCGCCATTGGCGGCAGCATTACCGAAACTACCCACGAAAGAGTGCGGTAAATTCCTGAAATCAAAATTCCGCTGAGCCACGCCGGAGCCGCTGAGGCTACCATTAAATCCATTAATTTATCTTCTAAAGAAAAAAGAAAACTTGAAATTACTTCCGAAGGGTAATTCGCCCCGGTGATCGTTATCCAGAATATTCCCATTAAAAATAAAATCATTGTGGGGAAGCCTGTGAGTGGGGAAGTGAGGAATTTATCAATCATTCTGTCGCGTTTGTCGTAGTCTTTCTTGGATATTTTAACGCATGATTTATAAATGCTTTCCGCTCGGTTTATGAGTACTTCCACGGTGTTGTCTCTTAGATTTTCAGTGAAATTAAGCTTTCTTTTTTCTTTAGTAACCGCTTTTTGAATTTTAAAAAAATTTTGTTTTCCAAGGTGGCTTGAAAGTGCGCTGCTAAACTCTTTGTTTTCTTCCAAAAACCTTATAGCAAGCCATCTTTTGTTTAAATTTTTTTGGTTTTTTATCCTTTTTTCTATGCTTTCAATGCACGCTTCAATTTCAGGCGAGTATTTATTTTTCACAGTGACAGTTTTAATTTTTTTCTCGCTTACGTTTTCGATTTCTTCCATAAGGTTTTCAAGCCACTCGCCTTTTCTTGCGTTGGTGCTAACTACCGGGAC
>USIK01000087.1 GCA_900554775.1 uncultured Oscillospiraceae bacterium | reverse complement strand
GTTTTTGGCGTTTATTTTTACCACGGAAAATTCTTACGTTCCGCTGCTTGGAATTTTATTTGCAATTCTTCACGAAATGGGTCATCTTGCGGCAATGATGCTTAGTAAAGAGCCCGTCAGGAGCATTTCTTTCGGGCTTGTTAACATTGGCATTGAAAGCGAAAACTGCGAAGAAAACCTCGAGAAAAACATTCTTATTTTTGCGAGCGGACCGCTTGTGAATCTGGCTTTGGCGCTTGGCTTTTTTATTTTTTATAATATTAGTGGTGCTTTCGTTTTTAAAAATGCAGTTATGCAAAATCTTTTTTTGGCAGGGCTGAATCTTTTGCCTATTTCTTCGCTTGATGGCGGCAAAATTCTTAAAATAATTCTTCTTAAAAAATTTGATTTTGTTTTGGCCGAAAAGATTTCAAGTGTAATTTCGGTTATTTTCCTGGTTCCGGTTTTTGCTTGCGGTTTTTTGGTGCTGTTTAGTTTTAAATATAATTTTTCACTTTTGATAATAGGCTGCTATTTAATTTCATATATTTTTTGCAGAGAAAGCAAAATATGAGCATTTTGGAGGAGTAACATGAGCTTTAAAGAATTAAATTTGAATGAGATTGAAAAAATTAACCCTTTTAATTTGATAGGGAATGACTGGATGCTGATAACTTCGGGTAACGAAGAAAATTTTAACACGATGACTGCAAGCTGGGGCGGGCTGGGCGTTCTTTGGAACAAAAAAGTTGCGTTCAGTTTCGTTAGGCCGCAGCGCTATACTTTTGAGTTTATGGAAGAAAACGAGCTTTTCACGCTTTCGTTTTTTGATGCTAAGCACAAAGATGCGCTCAGGCTTTGCGGCAGAAAATCCGGCAGAGATTGCGACAAAGTTAAAGAAGCAGGTTTAACGCCGTTTTTCGAAGATAATACGCCTTGTTTTGAAGAGGCTAAAATGGTTTTGGTTTGCAAAAAGATTTATTCCCAGTTTATAAGCCCTGAGTGTATGATTGATAAATCTTTGGAGAAAAATTACGAAAACAAAGATTACCATAAAATGTTCATAGGCGAAATTTTGAAATGTTTGGTGAGAGATTAAATTGAAAAAAACAGTAGTTATAACGGGCTCTTCGAGCGGGATAGGCGCGGCAATTGCCCGTGAATTTGCCGGGAATGAAAATAACATAGTGATTAATTACAAAAGCAATAAAACCGCGGCTTTGGAACTTTTAAACGAGGTCAGGAGCAAAGGCTCGCAAGCAATTGCAATTGGCGCGGATGTTTCTGATTTTGCGCAGGCCGAAAATTTGATTAACTCTGCGATTGAGCAGTTTGGCAAGGTTGACATTTTGGTGAATAATGCAGGAATTTCTAGAAGAGAACTTTTCACTGATATTACCCCCGAAGCTTGGGAAGAAATCTTCAAAGTGAACGTTCACAGCGCGTTTTATTGCTCGAATTTAGCGGTTAAAGACATGCTCAAAAGGCACTTTGGGAAGATAATAAATATTTCTTCGGTTTGGGGCGTTACGGGGGCTTCTTGCGAGGTCCATTATTCTTCCACCAAAGCCGCTTTGATAGGTTTGACCAAAGCGCTTGCAAAAGAGCTTGGCCCCTCAAACATAACCGTGAATTGCGTGGCGCCGGGGGTTATTAAAACGAAAATGAACGAGTTTTTAAGCAAAGATGAGATTGACGACTTAAACGAAAGCACGCCTCTTGGGCGAATGGGCGAGCCATCTGAAGTTGCAAAACTTGTTAAATTTCTGGCTTCTCCCGAAGCTGATTTCATAACCGGGCAGGTTATTAGTCCGAATGGTGGATTTTTGATTTAAGGCTTATGAGCTTGATGAAATTGTAGTCCCTTGCCAGAAGATTGCAGATTTTTTTGGTTTCTTCGTCTGCGTTAATGTCAAGGCAGAAGATTTTAAGCCTGCATTTTGAAAAGTAAGAATTTTGGTTTGAAATAATGCTTCTTATCACATACTCGATGTTTTCCTGTCTGCCTTGCAAGGGCAGAACATAAACTTTTTCTTCCCTGTGGAAGCATTTTGCGGGAAGATAACTCCTTTTTGCGAGCGTTAACAGAATATCTACAATTCCTAAAAGCGCAAAAATGCCTAAAATAAAGTAATAAACTGAAAAAATCAATGTAATCACCTCAGTTTATAATATTATTTTTCTGAGTTTATTGTGTTTTTTCAAAAATTTAAGGCCATCATAAAAGATGGCCTTTGTGTTTTATTCGGTTTCGAAGCCTAGGAGCAAGCCGCCTCTTTCGGCGTAGTAGCTGCAAAGTGCTTTTGCAGGGCGGATGTCAACTTCAGCGTTCGGGTAAGTTTCCAAAATCGCTGCTTTAAGCTCATTTGCAAGAGAAATATTGTCAACGTGGGAAATATAAAATTTATTCCCAGAGCAGTTTGCTTCTTTCATTTGCTTTAAAAATTCAGCGATGACTTTTCGGTTCCCGCGGCATTTTGCAAGCGGTTTTACAGTTCCTTCATCGGTTACGCCTGCAAGAATGCTTATTCCCAAGACTCCGATAGCCGCCGCAATAGCTTTGTTAATTCTGCCGTTTTGAGCGAAGTTTCTAAGAGATTTAAGAACATAAACGAGTCTGGTTTTGCTTATATATTCTTTGGTTAAATTTTCAATTTCTTCAAATTCCGCGCCTTTTTCAATGAGGTCGCAAACGTAATCAACAACCAAACGCTGGTGGGAACTCGTGCTAAGAGTATCGAGAATCATTATCTTCGCATTCGGGTGATTTTCTTTGTAAATTTTTGCGGCTGCTTGAGCTGAGTTGTAAGTTCCTGAAAGGCCGCTAGTCATCGTGATGATGTAAAGAGTTTCGGCCCCTTCGAAGGCTTCAAGCCAAGAATTTACGTCCGGGCAGGCAGTGTAGGAACGCCCTTTGTGCTTTTCCAGCGTGCTGAGCATGGTTTCTATGTTTGTTTTGCCGTTATCAATCCATTTTTCGGTGTCGGTTGAAATAGTTAGGGGAACAATATATAAATTTTTGCGTTCGCCGTTTTTCATGTCGCATGAAGAATCGGAAATCACTCGGGTGTTCATTGGGTTAACTCCTTTTTTCGATGTTATTTGACAAAGCCTTTTATAACATTGTATTACATTTTGTTTTGTTATACAATTTACAAATGGTTAAAATCTGTAAATTTTGTGGCTTCGGGAGAGTAAAAGTGCTGAAAGAAACATTATAAACGGTAAAAAACCGCTTTACAAGAATGCGCATAGGCGAAACTTTGATTGAGCTCATGAATGAAATGCCTTTTAAAAAAATAACAATGCGTAAAATCGCACAAAGTGCCGGCGTTTCTCATGTTACGCTCTATAATTACTATGATTCTAAAGAAAGCATTTTGAAAAATTATCTTGATGAAATAATTTCAGAGTATCTAACCGAAAAAAATAAGCTGCCTAAGAGCCTTAATTTTCAAAATTATGAGCACATTTTGTTTTCGCTTAATTATTTCGATAAATATGCGGCTTTTTTCAGGGTTATGTATGAAGCAAATTTTCATAATATTTTGTTTGAAAGCATAAATTCTTTCATGGAAAAGCACTTGAAAACTAAAGTAAGGTCATATTCTTACGGGCTTTTCTATTATGCCGGGGCGCTTCTTAACACTTTTTTGAAGTGGCAGCTCAAAGATGACCGTGAGCCTGCAAGCGAAGTTGCAAGTGTGATTTACAAGTTTTCGCGACTGTAAAATTTTCTTTGATAG
>USIK01000086.1 GCA_900554775.1 uncultured Oscillospiraceae bacterium | reverse complement strand
CAAAGAAGTATCATCCTGATTTAAACCAAGGCGACAAAACAGCAGAACAAAAATTCAAAGAAGTTAACGAAGCTTATGACGTTCTTTCAGATAAAACAAAACGCGGCAGATACGACCTGTTTGGCCATGCAGGAACCGACCCTAACTTTGGCGGCGGTGCCGGAGGATTCGGCGGATATTATTCGGGAAGCCCCTTTGGCGACGACATTGACCTCGGAGATATTTTCGGAAGCTTTTTCGGTGGGTTTGGCGGCGGAAGATCTCGCCGTGACAGCAATGCCCCTAGAAGAGGCTCGGACGTTGAAGTGACGGTTAACATTTCTTTCTTGGAAGCGGCTAAAGGCTGCACGAAAAAAGTTTTTTATGAGCATGTTGATTCTTGCTCGAAATGCTCGGGAACAGGCGCAAAGCCCGGCACTTCTTCGAAAACTTGCGCGGCTTGCGGCGGAAAAGGCCAGATAACAATGAATCAAAAGACTCCTTTTGGAATCATGCAAACTTCGAGAACCTGCGAAAAATGCGGCGGCTCGGGAACTGTTATTGAATCTCCGTGCGAATTTTGCGGCGGCAGAGGAAAGGTCCGCTCCAAAAAAGAAATCGAAGTTAACATTCCTGCGGGAATCAGCAGCAGGCAAATTCTTAACGTTAGCGGTAGAGGAGATGCCGGCAAAAACGGTGGTGAGCCGGGCGATTTGCACCTTTACATAAACGCTGCTGCGCATCCATTATTAGAGCGCATAGACTAAGACGTTTTGTGAGAAATTCCTAACACTTTTACGCTGGCGGCTCTTGGCGCTTATGTTTTGGTTCCTACGATTGATGGAAAAGTTGAGTGCCATATTCACGAAGGAACTCAAAACGGGGACGTTTTCAAGCTTAAAGGCAAAGGCATACCGAAACTTCATGGCCGCGGAAGCGGTGACCAGTATGTTAAAGTGCATATTGAAGTGCCGAGGAACTTGACTTCGTATCAGAAAAAGGCGCTTAGCGATTTTGAAAACACTTTATCTGAAAAGAATTATCAGAAAAGAAAAAGCTTTTTTGACAGAATAAAAAATTTGTTTTAAACGCAATTTCTTCTCAAATCCCGAAACATTGCGGGTTGCAAGGGTGATTGTTTGAAAATATTTTTAATAAAGAAAACCAAAAAATAATTAAAAAATCCGTTTTTATATATTAATTCAAAAAATATAAATATTACAATTGACTATGCAGTATAAATTAATTAGAATAATATCTGTAAACATTTTTTTGGGAGGATTTTGATGGACGATAGTTTTTCATCTGATATTGTAACACTGGTTGACGATGAGGGAATTGAAAGAGAATTTGAAGTTTTAGATTATATCGAAAATTCTCGTGGAAGGTTTTATGCTTTAATGCCTAACTTCGAACTTCCTGACGAAGAACTCAACGATGGAGGAACTTACTTCATTTTTGAAATAATCGAGGAAAAAGGCGAAGAACAACTCGTTGAAGTTGACGACGATTTACTCCTTGATGAACTTTCGGAAGAATTCGAAAGAAGACTCGGCAGCATTTAACTTTATAAACTATGATTTTTCTGCTTAATTCGCGGACTGTACCCAAATAACCCTACAAGACTTAATAGGGAGCTTGATATTGTATAGGATTGCATGCCTCTTGGCTTTGCCAAATGAAGGAAGCGTGAGCATACGGTGATAGCACCCACCTGCTAAATGTGGCAGGTTATTAAGGGTACGATACGGTTAAGCGGATTTTTTATAGAAAAATTTTATTATAAAATAATTAAAATATATTTAAAATGCTGATTTAAAGAATGAAAATTATACATTAAAATACTTGCTTAATATATATATTTGTGATACACTTACAATTAGTTGGAAGCTTAAGTTTTTGGAGGAAGTTTTTAGTAGTGGCTACTATAGATATAATTATATAGTATATTTTTGCTGATTTTGAATTTTTTGGGTTTAAAAACAGAATGATAAAATCGTTTCTTATTTTGCTTAACTCTGTTGTTTCGTGGTTTTTTTCGGTTCATTTATCGAAAATTTTGTCGCAATTTGTTTATGCAAAATTCATTGAACCCTCGATAGCAGAGGCGTTTTCAAGCGGAAAGGCTGTTAATGCAAAAATAATTTTTGATAGAATCCCGGAATTTTTAGTTAAAGCCTTGCCTAATTTCGGAATAACACTCGGTAAAATCACTCATATTATAAATAGTGTAAGTAAAGAAGCTTTGCCGGGCGAGATATCCCGCGTGCTGACGCCTATTATAACTGAAATTTTAAAGTCAACGTTTTTAGGAATAATCTTTGTTTTGATGCTTTTGATAGGCCGAATTTTAATAAAATTAATCTTGAAAATGTTTAAGTTAAAAGTGCTTAATTACAGCGACAAAATAATGGGAGGAATCCTTGGGATATTCAAGGGCTATGTAGCTGTTTTGGCGATTTTGTGCATGGTTAAAATATTAGTTCCTTTCGGGGTAGTAAACGATTTGCAAAGCTATATTAATAATGCTTTGCCGGGTAGCGTGATTTTTAGCAAAATTTATAGCAATAATCCTTTTTACACAGTGCTGAAAAAGATTTAAAAACCAAATTAAACGGGAGGTGCAAAGCCAAAGATGAACAAAGAAATTTCTAAAAATTTAACCATTCCAAATATTTTGTCTGTTTTCAGAATATTAATTTTAGTGCCTTTTGTTTTTTATGTTAATAATGAAAATTATGTAGCAGCGGGGATAGTTTTAGTTATTTCTGGGCTAACGGATCTTTTTGACGGCTTTTTAGCCAGAAGCCTTGGGCAAGTGACTCATTTGGGCGAAATGCTCGACCCTACGGCTGATAAGCTCACTTTGATGACAGTGATGATATGCGCGAGCATGAAGTTCCCCAAGATTTTCCCGTTTATGCTGCTTTTGATTCTTAAAGAAGTTTCAATGCTCATTGCAGGCGCAATTTTGCTAAAATGCAAAAAAAATCCTCCTCCATCAAAATGGTATGGAAAAGTTTCTACGGTAGTATTTTATTTTTCGATAATAACAATTATTGGAGTAAAAGCGATTTGGAATGTTGATATTCAGGCGCTGGATATTTTCCTTATGTCGCTCACTTCAATTTGCATGTTTTATTCACTTGGAAGATATTTTAAAATTTTTCTTTCGCTTATAAATTGTAGAGAAAATTAGATATTTAAGGAGTAACATTATTATGCTATGTTCAAGGTGCAAAAAGAGGGCAGCAGTGATTTTTATGTCTCTTGGCGGAGACGTAAACAGCGCACAGGGGCTTTGCATGCCCTGCGCACAAGAGGTCGGTGCCGGCCCTCTCAAAGATATTATGGATAAAATGGGGGTTTCTGAACAAGAGTTTGCGGATATGCAAGAAAAAATTTCAGAAGCTATGAAGGAAGTTCCTGAGCTGGAAGAACAGCCAGAAGAAATAATTGAAAACGAAGGTTTTTCGAGTGGCGGGCCGATGATTAAAGACTTGTTTTCTAATATTCTTTTCCCTGATAGAAGTGCTGATTCTTTCGGCGATGCTTACAAAGAAGATAAAAAATCAGATAAAACTCAAAAGAGAGTTAAAAGAAAAAATTTAGACCTTTATTGCACGAATTTAACTGCAAAAGCCAAAAATGGCGAGCTTGACAGAGTTATTGGCCGTGATAAGGAAATCAACAGAGCGATTCAAATTTTGTGCAGAAGAAGCAAAAATAACCCATGTTTGATTGGTGAGCCTGGTGTTGGAAAAACCGCTAT
>USIK01000085.1 GCA_900554775.1 uncultured Oscillospiraceae bacterium | reverse complement strand
CTTCTGGTTATTCAATATTATTTCCTCCTGCTTTTAAAAATTTTTCTATGCTCAAAAGGGTCTCTTTGCTCAAAATATGCTCGGCTCTGCAAGCGTCAGTTTCGGCAATTTCAGGCCTTACTTTTAAAATATCTGTGAAAAATTTTGTTAAAATTTTGTGCCTGTCATAAACATTCGCGGCGATTTTCCTGCCTTTTTCGGTGAGAACAATCTTGCCGTATTTTTCTTGCAAAACCATATTTTCAGCTTTGAGAGTGTTGATAGCTCGGCTGACACTCGCCTTTGAAAAAGAAAGAAAGTTTGCAATGTCGGTCAGCCTTGCTTCCTTGCCGCTTTGCTCGATTATATAAACAACTTCCAAATAATCCTCCAAAGAACCGGTAAGGCACTTTTCCATAAAAAGCCCTCCTTTAACGCTTACTGTTGTTGTCTTTCTTTTTGCTGCAAAGGCCAAAATTTGCGCAGCCCGCGCATCTCGAAGGCGGGTTTTCTTTGGCTTTTTTGCGTTTGAAAATCATCCACACTGCAAACAAACCAACTAAAAATAAAATTACTAAAATATCTACTAAATTCACTTTAAAAATCCTTTCTTTAATATTTTTTATTTAAGATTATCTTTTATTTCATAAACATTTTCGCACGAAAACACAGGTCCAAAAGCCTCGGCTTCACTTTTGTTTTTAAAACACATTCCGTACATAACAGCGCCAAAATCAACCCCGGATTTCTCCGCTGCTTCGCCGTCAACCCAAGAGTCACCAATCAAAATAGCTCTTTTCGGGTTAAACATATCTTTTATCTTTTCAATCATCTCGGCTTTTTCAAAGCTTTCGGCATCATCTTGACCAAAAACGGCGCTGAAGAAATGCAAAATATTCAAATTTTTCAAAATCTCATTTGCAACGAATTCGTTTTTCAAAGTTGCTAATGCGATTATAACGCCGCGAGATTTAAGAAATTCAAGAAGCTCGGTAACACCATCGTAAAGCTTAACTTTAAAAAGCCCCTCGGTTCTCATGTAATTCCTGTGAATTTTCATTGCATTTTCAAGCTTCTCGCCCTCGAAATCAAAATGATTTTTCAAAATGCTCCTGGTGCAATCTTTAAACATCGGGCGAATTTTCTCTTCGCTAACGCCTGAGACGCCAAACTTCGGTAAAAAATTCACAATAGAACTGCAAATCCCAGCGGAATTATCAATGAGCGTGCCGTCTAAATCAAAAATAACGCAATCATACTTCAATTTAATAACCTCTCTTTTTTAAGCTACTCTAAAAAGAGTTAAAAACTGGTAAACAAGCGCGGACATGAAGTAAGCCACCAAAAGCTGGTAAAGAACCGAGAAAATAGCCAATTTTTTATCTTCGTATTCTTTGTAAATCGCTGAAACTGCAGCAACGCACGGAGTATACAAAAGCGCAAAAACCAAAAACGAAATTGCACTTGCAAGGCTAAAGCTGTGGCTCAAAACTTCGCTTAGCTCGCCGCTTCCAGCGTAAAGAACTGAAAGCGTGCTAACGATAGATTCCTTGGCCATAAGCCCGGTAACAAGCGAAACGCTGACTTCCCAGTTGCCAAAGCCGCAAATTTCAAACGCAGGAGCAATCACCTGGCCGATTTTCGCAAGAATACTTTGGGAATTATCCGAAACAGCTCTGAAATCAGGGCCGAAATATTGCAAAAACCAAACAACAACAGTTGCAATCAAAATAACAGTTCCGGCTCTTTCAACGAAGTCTTTGGTTCTGTCCCAAACGCTGAGCCTAACATTTTTAAACGATGGCCATTTGTAATCTGGCACTTCCATTATGAAAGGGGACTCCTCGCCCTTGAAAACGGTGTCTTTGAAAAGAAGTGCAGTAAGGCTGGCGCAAACAACACCAAAACCATAAAGGGAAAATACAACCAAAGTTTGATGATTCGGGAAAAAAGTTGAAGCAAAAAGCAAGTAAAGCGGCATCTTCGCGCTGCAAGACATAAACGGAATTAGAAATATAACCAGGTTTTTATCTTTCTTGCTCTCAAGAATTTTGCTACCCAAAACCGCAGGAACAGTGCACCCAAAGCCCATTATCATCGGAACAAACGCCTTGCCTGAAAGGCCGATTTTCCTCATTGGTCTATCCATAATAAACGCAGCCCTTGCCATGTATCCGCAATCTTCGAGGAGCGAAAGAAGCGTGAAAAGCAGCACAATTTGCGGCAAAAACGAAATAACCGCTCCAACACCTTTTATAATGGAATCCACAACCAAACTTTTTAGCCACGGCGAAACACCTATATAGTTCAAAATGCTAAGAACCATGCCTTGAGTTTGCGTATTGATGAAATCTTCGCAAATGTTTTTAAGCATAACCCCAAGCGGGCCGAAAGTGAGGTAAAAAATCGAAAGAATCAAAAACAAAAAGCACGGAAATGCAGTGAATTTGCCTGTTAAAAATTTATCAATTCTTTCCGAAAACGTCATAGTGCTTTCGAGTTTCAAATTTTTTATAGCTCTTTGGCAAAGGTCGTAAATATATGTATATCTTTCTTCAGGAATTATAGTGTCTTTTTCCTTCCTGAGAGAATTGCTCACGTCATTCCTAATTTTTTCTATTTCATCAAGTTTATCTTTCGAAAGTTTGTAGCTTTCAAGCACAATGCAGTCGCCTTCAAAAGCCTTAACGGTTTTAAACCTGCTGCTGAAAACGTAAGCATTGCCTTCATTTAAGATTTTGTCGATTTTTTCAAGTGAATTTTCAACTTTTTCGGAATAAATACTGCTGCTTCCACGAACGAAACTGCCACGCTTAACCGAAAGCGAAAGGCATTCGAGAAGTTTTTCAATCCCCTTATTCTTGCCAGCAGAAACCGCAACAACAGGCACTCCCAAGCGCTTTTCAAGTTCTTTGTAATCAATTCTTTTATTCTTGAGCAAATCGGTCATGTTAAGAACCAAAATCATTTTGCAGTCAAGCTCCAAAAGCTGGGTGGTTAAATAAAGGTTTCTTTCCAGGTTGGTCGAATCCAGAATGTTTATTATAACATCCGGCGATTCATTTATAATGTAGTTCCTGGTAACAACCTCTTCTGGTGAATAAGGCGAAAGCGAGTAAACACCCGGCAAATCAACGAGGCTAATATCATCGCCGATTCCCTTTATTTTTCCTTCTTTTCTTTCAACTGTCACGCCGGGCCAGTTGCCAACGTATTGGTAACTCCCGGTTAATTTATTAAAAAGCGTCGTTTTTCCGCTATTCGGGTTACCCACCAAAGCGACCTTGTAAGTGCGGGAATAATCCTCGTCGCTTTTTATTATAGGAGCAGTCAAAGCGTGCTCTTTCAAGCCAAATTTTCTTTCTTCCAGTTTAGCGCTTAACTTTTCGGCTTCTTCGCTACTTTGGCAAATTTCAATCTCTTTTGCTTCAGATTTTCTTATGCTCAGTTTGTAATCATGAAGTTTTATTTCAATTGGGTCGCCTGCAGGAGCATATTTAATAAGCTTCACCTTAGCGCCTGGAGTCATGCCCATGTCAATCATCCTGCGGCGGAGCGAACCACTACTTCCAACTTTTTTGATAATCCCCTCTTCCCCGCAAGACATATCGCCTAAGCTTTTCATTTTTATAACACATCCTTTAATTTTCATTTAAACAAAATATAATTTCATAGATAAGAATATTATACTTTATTTTTTAAAAAAAGTAAACCTATGCTAACATTTTTCTGTTTTGTATTTTTTAAGCCAAAAAATCCTTGACATTACGTGAACTATGAATAAAATGTATTAATCATAAATTCAAAATGCTCGGCATAGGTATTTAAAAAGGAACGTGAACACAAATGATTAAAATTTTCAAAAAA
>USIK01000084.1 GCA_900554775.1 uncultured Oscillospiraceae bacterium | reverse complement strand
CTCTTGCCGTAAGAAGTGCCGCCTCATTAAGAAGGTTTTCAAGGTCAGCTCCGGTGAAGCCAACGGTTCTTTTAGCAATAACTTTGAGGTCAACGTCTGGCGCGAGAGTTTTGCCTTTTAAATGAACTTTCAAAATTTCTTCTCTGCCTTTTATGTCAGGGCGGCCAACATAAATTTCTCTGTCGAATCTTCCTGGGCGGGTTAAAGCCGGGTCGAGGATATCCGAGCGGTTAGTTGCAGCAATTACTATAACGCCTTCATTATCGCCGAAGCCATCCATCTCAACCAAAAGCTGATTAAGCGTTTGCTCTCTTTCGTCGTGGCCTCCTCCAAGGCCTGAGCCACGCCTGCGCCCAACGGCGTCAATTTCATCAATGAAAATCAAGCAAGGAGCATTTTTCTTGGCTTTTTCGAATAAATCTCTTACTCTGGAAGCACCAACGCCAACGAACATTTCAACGAAATCAGAACCTGAAATCGAAAAGAAAGGAACATCAGCTTCTCCTGCAACGGCTTTTGCGAGGAGTGTTTTACCTGTTCCTGGAGGGCCAACGAGCAAAAGGCCTTTCGGGATTCTTGCACCCATGGAAGTGTATTTATCCGGCGTTTTTAAAAAGTCTACTATCTCTGCGAGTTCTTCTTTTTCTTCGTCAGCCCCGGCAACATCTGCAAAAGTAACCTTTTTCTTGTTTTTAGAGTTATCTTTAAGCTTCGCTTTTCCAAAGCCGAATTGTTTGTTGTTTTCGCCGCTTATTGCGCTTAATTTGCGCAGGAACATCCAGCCCATGGCGCTTAAAAGCAAGGCCGAAACTATCAAAGGCAATAAAATGCTCATGAACCACGAGCTGTCTGTAGGCTTCGTTATGTTATAAACCATTTTGGTTTCGTTTTGTTCGTTATATTCATTTACATAGTCTTTAATATCCATGTAGATAAGGCTTGCGCTCGGCGAAGTGTAGTTTATAACGCTGTTGTCTTTAAGCGTGATTTGCATGTCGCCCGAGCCCAAATTGAGGGTGTATTTTGTTACTTGGTGCGTTTTAAACTTTTCAATTATTTCTGAGTAATTGTAGGTTTTTTCAGCGGGCAGGCCGTTTATAAGGCCGAAAATCAAGATCATGAGCAGCCCTAACCCCAAAAACGTGATCACATTTTTTATTGCGCTATTTTTCTTTTCCAACGTTCGTATCACTCCATATCAAATTATTCTTATTCTTAACTCATTAAATATATTTCTTATTAAGAATTCCCACGAAAGGCAGATTCCTGCATTTCCCGTAGTAATCCATGCCATAGCCAACAACAAACTTATCAGGAATAGTAACGCCCACATAATCCGCTTCAATAGGAGTTTTTCTGCGAATGGGTTTGTCAAGAAGCGTGCATATTTTTAGGCTTTTCGGATTTTTTTGTGTGATCAAATCAACCACTTTCCTGAGCGTGTAGCCGCTTTCTAAAATGTCTTCAACTATCAAAACGTCGTAGTTAGTTACATCCATGTTTAAGTCTTTGACTAAATTAACTTCGCCGCCCAGGTTTTTCGTCCCGGTATAGCTAGACATGCACATGAAATCAACTTCGCAGTTATAAAGTTTAATTTCTTTCATAAGGTCCGAAATGAATAAAACCGAACCCTTCAAAATGCTGATTAAAAGCAGGTTTTTATCTTTATAGTCGTTTGTGATTTCTTTTCCGAGCCTTTTTATGATTTTGTCAATGTCCTCTTCGTTTAGAAATATTTCTTCTAAAAAATCTTCTTTTAAAAAGTCTGTCATTAAATTTTTACTCCTTCTAAGGCTGTTATATAACGCTGTGTTTTTCTATTTTTATTAATGCGATTTTTTCGGTTGTTTCGCTTGGAATATAATTCTTCGAAACGCCGAGGTTTTCGCACCAAATAACTTCATTTTCAGATGCAACAAGCGGGATTTTTTCTCGTTTTGAAATTGGAGTTTTCATTTCGCTGAAGATTTTTTTGATGCTTTTGGTTAATCCTCTTTTTTTGAAAGTGAATTTGTCGCCCGCTCTTCGGTTTCTTATCACACTATTTTTAGGAATTTTATCAAAATCAATACAAATATCTCCAGTTTTTTTTGAATAATCGCTTGCCTTAACAACATTAATTATGATATTTGTTTTGATTTCTGTCAAGATATTTAAAGGTTTATGTAAGTATTCCCATTTTAAAGCTTCTTCATTCGGGTTTTCGCAAAGGGCTATTTCGCCATTTTTAAGCTCAAGCATTTTGCCGCCTGGGATGCAAATTTTGCCCGATTTTTTAGTTATTAAATTTTCAAGGCTTTTAATGTGCTTTTCTTCTATTCTTTCTTGCGTGAAATTTTTCATAATTTTCAAAAGTGCCCTTGATTTTATTGCCGCGGGCAGATCAATAATCTCATTTAAAGAATCTGATTTTAAAGCTTTTTCGGTTTCTTTTTCAAGGAATTCTTCATCGTTTTTAAGCAAATTCAAAGTTCGTGCAGCTGTATTTTCGAAGTTCGGGTTCAGGCTTTTGAGCCTTGGGATAATATCTAGCCTTATTTTGTTCCTGGTGTAATCCCTTTCGAAATTCGAGCTGTCGTTAACGAAATTTAAATTATTTTCTTTGCAATATTTTTCAATTTCCTCGCGCCTAACTTCAATCAGCGGCCTGATTATATTTTCCCTCGTGGGAGGTATCCCGCAAAGGCCTTTGAGCGACGTCCCGCTCGCAAGCCGCATGATTAGTGTTTCGATGTTATCCGAAAGGGTGTGGGCCGTTGCGATTTTAACGCTTTTTTCTTCGCCGGCAATTTAATTTTTAATTTTTTAAATTGTTTTTTTTTTTTGGCTGTATTTAATATGTCAAAGGTACAAATTTGAAAGTGAATCACAACGATGAGGTGCAAACTTTGGCTAAATACTACGTCGTCAAGGCAAATGTTTGTGTATCGAATGGGGTTAATTAATGCTAACTACTTTGTCCCCAAATTGATACAATAGGGAATGTTAATATACAGTTTCCATGCCTATATCCGATACTCATTCGGTGTCATACCTATCGCTTTCTTGAATATTCGTGTAAAATGCTGGGAATATTGAAAATCAAGAATGACGGGTTAAATATTGGTACAAGATAGGAGGAAATTTTGATGCGAGCAAGTTGTGGAAGATTAATGTTTTTCCCGACGAGGATGTTCTTCGTGATTGAATTGCCTTTCTTCTCTGACAATCTCTTGGCTGACCAATTTGGAATCGACAAAAGTAAAAGCCGTCGTGACGATGAACCAACTTCCCCGATATAAATCTTCTTTATAAAACAATGTTTCCCTTTTGTGCTTATCGTAAGTATAAGCCATTTCTTTGTTAAACGGTTTGCCAAACTTTTGGATAAACTCATTTTGGCTCATACCTAATTCGACTTGTGTGTCTGAGAATTTACTTACTAATTGGGACGTATAGCAACTACTCAGGAAACATAGGCATAGCAACGGAACTAATATCTTGAATTTCATATTGCATTTATTGATTTGGTTTGCGAAGATAAGGAAAATCACGGAGCGGTACAATAGCTGTAAATGCTGTTTAAGAATTACTAAATGAATATGAATTGCTTGTTTTGGATGTAGACAATGGCTTTCTGCTTGGAAAGAATTTCATAATCGATAAGTCCGTCAGCCGTATTTAATATGCCAGAGCTGCAAATTTGAAAGCGAATCACAACTTTTTCTGCCCACGGGATTGGCGGCCGATCGCTGTATTTAATATGTCAAAGGTACGGATTTGAAATTAAATCATAATTATTTTAGTTGGATTTTAAACTGTCAATTTCTTATGTGTTGAGAATACCACGGATAAATACTATTGAATTATAGAGTCGGTAGATGTGTTTTGTGTGGAAAAGCGTATCTTTGATAGCTCAATTAAAGGGATAA
>USIK01000083.1 GCA_900554775.1 uncultured Oscillospiraceae bacterium | reverse complement strand
GCTCTAATTTTAAAATTTAATAACAATCATCTATGTAATCTTCAATCACATCTCTAAAATGAATAGTGTCAACACCATTTTCAGAAAGGCAATCAATCAAATTTAGCACTTCTGTCTTATCTCTAGAAATGTCTTCTACTTTAACGCTTTCATTTATAGAATTAGACCTTAAAATCAGTTCTATGCCATATGTTTTATTATCCAAAATTGAATCATCTTCGCTCTCACACAGGTTATATTCGAGCTCTCTTCCTCCGAAAGAACGTTGCGAAAGAATATAAACATTTTCTTTACCCAAAAATCTCATCTCCCGGCCATTTAATTTCGCCTATTTATTCTAAATCTAATTAAAATGATTAGCAACAAAATATAATGCAAGAAAACATAAAAAACCCAAAATCGTAGGCTGTAATTCATATTAATATTTTAGTTTATTAAAAATTATTGTATACTTTTTATCTTGAGTTGTCAACAGGGTAGAATAATTTTTAATTTGCAGCTTGCAATATTTATCTTATTAGTATATAATAGTACTAGTTTATACTACTAAAATTTATAGGAGGTCTACAATGCTCGACACAAAGTTATTTTTTAATATAATAAACGACAAAGACTTTTTTAATCTAAAAAAACTTGTTTACAAATACGGCACGAAAACAATTTCGGAATTAACAGAAATATTGAAACTTACTTCTTATAAAAAAGTTTTCAAAACGGGCTTTAAAAATATTGATCTTGTTTACCTCCCTATGCTTATAAATGTTTCCGATAGCGTTTATAAAACGCTTTTAATTGAGCAATTTGGCCAAAATCTCATGATGCAAAGCATAGAAAATGAGATAGAAAATACGTTAAAAATCGAAAGCATTCATTCGAGCAAAAACAGCATTCGGAATATCGTGAAGGGTTTTGCGCCCAAAACTGACGAGGAAAACAAAATTTACGGCATTAAAAAGGGCCTTGATTTCATTTCTGATAAGTCAAACGTTATAAATGAAGAAAATCTTTATAAGCTTTATTGTGTTTCCATCGGGAATTACTTGGAACCTGAAGATAAACTTGAAAACGGCAATTTTTACCGCCATGATGCAGTTTATGTTGTAGGAGATAAAATTTCTCACCAAGGTCTTGATTTTAAACTTTTGCCTGAAACAATGAAAACTTTTTTAGAATTTATAAATCAAAAAGATGACCTCAATGTTATAATTAAGTCAACTATTATACATTTTTACTTTGCTTTCATTCACCCCTACTTTGACGGCAACGGCCGTATGGCACGGCTTTTGCACATATGGTATTTGATTCAAAATAATTTTAGCTCAGCTCTGCTGGTTTCGTTTTCAAAGCTCATTGCCGGCACAAAAAACGAATATTACAAAGCATTCGAACTAATTGAAAATAACAGCAAAATTTCCGGCGTTCTTGACGTTACACCTTTCATTTCTTATTTTAACAAAAACATTTTTAGCAACATTAACTCTCAACTTCCGAATAAAAATTTGCTTGAAAAATTCAAAAAGCTCCTAGAAAATAAAAAAATTAACCCTAAAGAAAAAGACTTGTTTTTGTTCGCTGTTTTTAAATACAAAAATCAAGAGTTTTCTACTTTAGAATTAAAAAAGGATTTTGGCGAAGTTTCTTATGAAACCGTGAGGAAATTCGTAAAGAAATTTGAACGATATAATTTTTTGAAATCGCAATTTTATGGTGCAAATCGAGTGAAATATCATTTTTTAGAATATTAAAAACACCTCTCAATAATTTTTGAGAGGCTATATATTTTATTCAGTTGTAAATCCGCGTTCAATCATTTTTACTAATTGGTCAACAGCTTCTTTTTCGTCTGCTCCGTCTGCAATTATTTTGATTGTGGTGTTTCCTACGATTCCGAGCGAAAGAATTCCGAGAAGGCTTTTTGCGTTAACTCTTCTTTCTTCCTTTTCAACCCAAATTGAAGATTTGAATTCATTAGCTTTTTGTATGAAATAGGTTGCAGGTCTTGCATAAAGTCCAACGCTGTTTTCAACCGTTACTTCTCTAACATACATAATTATTCCCCCTAGATATAAAATCATTATAGTCATTTAATAAGTAATTATTATTATAGCAAAATCATTATTTTAGTCAACAATTAAAATTATTTTTGTTTGATTCTCACAAATTAACAATAACACAAACAAAAGCAAATTATCTATTTTAACAAATTTTATTGCTATTTTTGTGCAAGTTATACATTTTGCAACTTTTCAAGCAAATCAGGACGATACTTTTTTGTTTCAATCAAAGCTTGCTCATGCTTCCATTTTTCAATGTTGGCATGGTGCCCCGAAAGAAGAACATCAGGAACCGTCTTACCGCGCCACTCGTAAGGTTTTGTGTACTGAGGATGCTCCAAAAGGCCATTATAATGACTTTCTTCTTCGAAACAAACATTTTCAGACAAAACCCCAGGCACAAGCCTGGCCACAGTGTCAGCAAGAACGAGCGCCGGCAGTTCGCCGCCAGTTAGAACATAATCGCCGATTGAAATTTGCATATCAACAAGTTCATCAAGAACTCTTTGATCAACGCCTTCGTAATGGCCGCACAAAATCGCAATATTTTCAAAATTTTTAAGGTCTTTCGAAATATTTTGATTCAAAACTTGGCCTTTCGGAGACATATAAATAAGCATTGGCCTTGTTCCTCGCTCATTGCAAATGTTTTCAAAGCACTTGTAAATAGGCTCCGCAAGCATGAGCATTCCTTTGCCCCCGCCATAAGGAGTGTCATCAACCCGCTTATGTTTATCGTATGCAAAATCCCTGATTTGATGACACTTAATTTCGATAACTCCTTTTTTTCTGGCCCTTCCAATAATGCTTTCGGATAAAAACGCTTCACACATTTCCGGGAAAAGCGTCATTATGTCAATTATCATCGAAAACACCTTTTATCGGATTAACACTTATAAATTCGTTTTCAAGGTCAATTTCTTCAATCGTTCCGTCTATAATCGGAAGCAAAAATTCTTTACCAGTTTCATTATTTATAACGTAAATATCGTTCGCGCCAGTGTTCATAACGTCTTTCAAAGTGCCGTAATTCTCGCCTGAAACCGCATCAACGATTTTCAAACCTTTCAAGTCTTCAATGAAATATCTATCTTCGGCAAGCGGAATGTCCTCGCGGAAAGCATAAAGCTTTTTACCTCTCAGAAGCTCTGCCTCATTCCTTGAATTTACATTTTTAAGCTTCAAAACAACCTGAGATTTATGAATTTTCTTGCTGGTTATTTCAAGCGGCTGAGCGTCAACATCCAAAAACAATTT
Organism: uncultured Oscillospiraceae bacterium; assembly: GCA_900554775.1. Classification (GTDB taxonomy): domain Bacteria; phylum Bacillota; class Clostridia; order Oscillospirales; family Acutalibacteraceae; genus UMGS1491. The sequence goes on along the minus strand of USIK01000083.1, from coordinate 639 downwards.
TTGAATCAAAAGAAAATCTTCAGGGCTGTCAGTCCAAGTTTGAACTTTAATCTCGCCGTAAATTCCTCTTGCTGCTAAAACTTTACCAACGGAAAAATACTTATTTTTCGACATAATTCTCCTTAAATATTATAGCGAAAATTATCCGGAAAGATTCCGAACAAGTTCCAAAAAATTTTAACTATCATTAGAAAAAGCAAAACCTGTAGAAGCAAAAATTTTCTGCCATGTGCTGCAAACTACAAGTTTTACTAATATAAATTTTTCATAATTTAAGATTAGTCTTTATTTTCTGCAAGCTCTTTGCTTAAAATTGCTTTAACTCTGTCGGTTGGTTGAGCGCCGTTTTTAATCCATTTTTTAGCTTTTTCAACGTCGAGTTTAATTTCAGCTGGTTCAGTCATTGGGTTAAAGAAACCGATTTCTTCAATGCAACGGCCGTCTCTTGGAGATCTTGAATCTGCTACTACTATTCTGTAAAAAGGTTTTTTGTGAGCACCCATTCTGCGAAGTCTGATTTTTACTGCCATTTTAAATTCCTCCATCAAAATATTTTTTAAATTTTAAGTCTTAGCCAAAAAGCCTCGGGAACCCCATTTTCGGGAAACCCTTTTTGAATTTTCCACCGAATTTTTTCAT
>USIK01000082.1 GCA_900554775.1 uncultured Oscillospiraceae bacterium | reverse complement strand
CTAATAATACATTCGATGTGCTAAAAAGCAAAATTGATGATGACTTCTACCCTATGTTCGATGATAATTACTTTGAAATTCTATCATCAATAATAATTAGAGATAAAAATATTTTAAATACATACTTTGATGTAAATGAAGGAATAGAAAATAAAATATATCAAAGTATTTTTACATCTTTAACACTAGATGATTTAAAAGAATCTATAAAATCTAAAAGATACACTATGACAAAAATTAAAAGAACTCTAAATAACATATTACTTGGAATTACTAAGAATGATATGAACAAAATAAAAAATGTTAATAATATACCTTATATAAGAATATTAGCTTTTAATGATAAAGGCCGTGAAATAATAAAAAATATAAAAACTAATTCTGATATAAATATTATAAATAAATTTTCTAATATTTCATTTTCTAAAGATGATATGTTTAAGCCTAGTGTGTCTTGTCTTTTTTTTAGCTCGAAAATCAAGGCCTGTATCTGTTTTTTGGGGTCGGGGTCGAGGATGCTTTGACCTTCTATTGATATTATTGTAAAATCATTAACCTTGCCATTTGCGCATTTTTCAAATTTTGCATAAACACTGGCTCCGGTTGAGCAAAGAAGTGCAGTCAGAAACGCTTTTTGGTGAGCAAGCGATTTATCAGCAATTTCTTCATCGTGATAAAAATCGAGGGAATTATTTTCTTTCTTCTCCTCTTCCATTTTTTCTTCCTCTACTGTGGATTCATCATAATCTACAACATCTTTTAAAGTGTCTTTTATTTTACTTTTTAAAGTGTGGTCCGCAGTTAGATTTACAGGTTGGCTTGATGAAGCGTTTTGTTTGTTAAGTTTTTCCGAAATTAAATCAAATGCTTTCATGCCACGCTTGGTTATAGCAGGGGCTTTTAGAAAGTTGCCACTAACTGTAACGTTTTCAATAATATTGTTCTTTTCGCTGAACCTATAAGTGAAGTTTGTTAAGTAATGACTTTCTAAAAGAAATTCAAGCATTTTTTTGATTTGAAACACATGCATGAAATGAACAACGAAAATTTGTGTGGTATCCATTTTGTAAACTGTGAAATCTATGATTTGATTTTGCAAGTTTCTTTTAGGGATTACATAAACGTCGGCTCCAACCGAGCACAGCAGAGAGATTAAAAACGACTTTTGAGCAATTAAACAAGAGTTACATTTCCCAGTTGTAGGGCCGTTTTGAGAAAGCGTCGGTTTTTTTTCTGCTTTTTCTCCCGGGTTTAATACATTTTTTAATATTTCTTCAGCTTTTATTCTGAATAAAATGTCATCTCCTAAGTTTATTGTTTGTGTTTGAATTTGGTCCTTGCACATAGCTTGCTTTCTCTCATAGATTAACTTAGAAATTTTTTCGCCAAGGCTATTGATTTCGAAAGAACCCACAATATGTCCGTTTAGTTTAACTAAGTTTAAAAAATAATCGCTAGAAATTATCTTTGGTTCAAATTTTATGATGGTTCTTTTATTTTGAAGCACGTCCATAATAGCTTTTGATTCATAGTGTGGGGTGTATGAATTAGGGTTTACATATGTGTTGTTAATTTTACATACTGTGAAATCAAAATTTTTTTCTGTTGGGGAATCCTCATGGTATTTTATGTAAATGTCAGAGTAGCTTACGCAAAGAAGTCCAGTTAAAAATGCCTTTTGGTTTATAGCTTTTGTGTTGTTTTTATTTTTTTTGTTGTCTTCTAAGGGAAATAGCGTTTCTTCTGCATGGTCTGCTTCGCCTGGTAAGTTTGATTTAGGAATCAATATATCTTTAAGCAATGATTCGGCTTTGCTTTTAAATATAACATCTGTGGTTAAGTTTTCTTCTGCCTCGTATGATAAGGTTGTTCGTTCTTTATCCTTTTCATAAAATAGTTCTAGAGCTTTTTCGCCATATTTAAGTATCTGGTCTATTCTTAAGACATGCCCATTAATTGTAGCGATGTTTTTAATGTATTGGAATGCTGGATTACAAAATTCAAATTTTATTTTGTCTCCTTTTTGGCTTAGTTGGCATAAAGTGCGCGTCAATACTTTAATTTGAGAGAAATCCTCTCTAGGATTTTCGAAGTTAGTTTTAACATTATTAATTTCTGTTACCACAAAGTTTGAAGGTATTTTGCGTGAATTCTTAAGAAATTTTATCTTAATGTCAACTCCTATTGCGCACAAAAGCGTTGTCAAAAAAACTTTTTGTATTAAGAAATTTTTTGCTCTAGCTGAAGATGCTGGTGTTTTTGGTGGCCTAGGATTTTTAGGCTTATGCAGAACGGTCCCATTAAGGGCGTTTTCGCCGCTTGCGAAGGCTGTGCTGGCTGGAAAAACGCAAAAAAATAAGCAATTTAGTGCTAAAAAGATAGATAACATTTTTTTCATTACAAAATCATTTTCCTTTACGACATAATACATAATGTAATTATAACATTAAATTCAAATTAAATCAACATGTTATATATGGAATTATATTAATATTATAATCTACAAGTTAATAGCTTTAAGAAAATTATTTTTATTTAATATTTTGAAATTAGTTGAATTAGAAATGCATTTGAGAATTTTTATTGTTTATATATTTGATTTTCCTTTAATAATATCGCGCCTAGAACATCATGGACTTTTTCAGCATCTTCAACTTTCGCAAAATTCGGATTTTCAGGATCTGCAAAAAGGGTTTCTAGCAAATTTTTGAAAGAAATTCGCCATGGTGAGATTTTGCTCGTGGCGGATAGAGTCCCGCTGAGGTATTTGGTGCCTGTGATTTTATTTTCTTTCGAGTTTATTAGGTTAAATATTTTTCCGCCTTTGGGAGTTTCAAGTTTCAAGGTGAATTCATCAAAATCTTTGAGCAAATCAATATGTATTGCAGTTTTAATGCCGCTTTTCGTTTTTGAATAAAGGCTTATGTCATCCATCGGAGTTTTCGAAATGCTTTCAAAAGTGATGTCGCTTAAGCTTTCTTCAAAGTTTAGAAAGTTCAGTAAATCTACCATATGCGGGAGTATGGAATAAAGAATTCCTCCGCCTGATTTATAATCGCTTTTCCATGCTTTGTTCGGCGGGAATTTATTGAAATTTGCGTTGCAAATAATAGTCACGGATTTAATTTCATTATTTTTTGTGAATTCTTTAATTTCATTAAGGCAGGGCAGGAACCTCAGCGCGTAATTCACTATGAAGCAAGTCTCATTTTGGCTTATAGCGGTTTTTATTTCGTTTATTTCATCTTTTGATAATCCAACAGGCTTTTCGCACAGAATCCTTTTGTATTTTTTGCAAGAAGAAATTATGTGGTCTTTGTGTTTGTAAACAGGGGTGCCTAAAAACAGCCACTGGTCAGTGGTTTTGCAGGCTTTTTCGCTTGAAAGTGGCTTTTCCGGGATGCGCACCGACTCAATGTTAATTCCAGGGAATTCTTTCAAAACGGGTTTGTGCAGCCTTGCGGCTATTCCGCTGCTGCCGGTGATGAAAACGGTTGTATCTGAAGCATCTGCAAAGCTCATGCTGCTGCCGAAAATTAAGTAGCATGAAGTTAATAAAGACAAAAATTTGCGGTTAATCATAGTGTAGTTACTCCTTTGACTTTTAAAATTTCATAAAAAATGCCAAACCCAGAAAAACCGGATTTGACAAAAAATGTCTAAGCACTCAAGTATTAATACAAACGCACGGGTTATTTTATTTTTTTAAAGCGTGTGAGAGTATAAATAAATTCTATATCATCGTTCGAAAGTATGCAACCCCCTAGTAAAAATCCTAAACTTACTCTATGTTTAATTTGAGATTTTTTAAATGTGACTAATTTTGCTTGATAATTTTTCAGATTTATGATAAAATAAATATAATAATAATTAAGCAGAGATAGTATTTTGGTTAAAAAAATAAATTGTATTTTTGTTTGCTTAGTCGCATGTTTAGTGAGTTTTTGTAGTGATTGTTATGCAATACCAAAGTTTGAAATTTTAAATGATACTTTAAACA
>USIK01000081.1 GCA_900554775.1 uncultured Oscillospiraceae bacterium | reverse complement strand
GTTGTTTATGTATTCTTTTATCATGTATTTCGAAGTGTTTTTAGTGTCGATTTTATTTTCTTCGAGGGTTTTCAAAAAGTCGTGGCCGCTTCTTCCAAAGCCGTGAATGAAGTTGAAATTATTCTCTTTCTCAGTGATGATTTCAGCCATAACTTTATTTATTGCCTTTGCGCCGAGGCTGCCTCCGAAAGAAAGAATGGTCGGGTTTTCGCTCAGGCCAAGGGCACTTTTGGCATTTTCGGTGTTAACGTTTAAATTAAGAATTTTTTCCCTAACGGGCGTTCCGGTAACGGTGACGTTTATTTTCTCTGGCAAATATTTTTTAACGTCTTCGTTTATTATCAAAACTCGCGAGGCCTTTTTCGCAAGGAGCTTTGTTGTGATCCCCGGGAAGGAGTTTGAGTCGTGGATTAAAAACGGAATTTTCATGTTATATGCTTCTCTTAAAAACGGCCCGCAAACGTATCCGCCCGTTCCGACGCAAATATCGGGGCTGAATTCTTTTAGAATCTTTCTTGATTCAAAACTTGAAATGATGATGTTTTTAAGGGTTTTCAGATTTTTTTTAAGTGCGCTTAAATCCATTTTTCTTGAAAAGCCTGAAATTGTTATTCCTTTGAAATCAAAGCCCGCTTGCGAAACCAATTTTTCTTCCATTCCGCCTTTCGCGCCAACGTAAAGAATCTTGGCATTTGGGTCTTTTTTCTTAACGAATTCGGCAAGGGCAAGAGCGGGGTTAATGTGGCCGGCTGTTCCTCCGCCAACGAATATTATGTTCATGTGTTTCCTCCGAGTGATTTAATTTTTTTGCATGTGCGATGACCGCGAGATTGAAAGGATTACTCCCATTTGCGCGAGAAGCATCATCAACGAGGTTCCTCCATAGCTGAAAAACGGCAAGCTTATTCCCGTGTTTGGAATTGTGTTCGTAACAACCGAGATATTAAGAATAACTTGCAGGCCAACCTGAGCGGTAAGGCCGATTCCTAGCAGCATGCCGAATTTATCCTTTGCTCTTATGGAAATTATCATCCCGCGCCAAACAAGAAGCGCAAAAAGAAGAAGAATGAAAATCGCGCCGATGAAACCGAGTTCTTCGCAAACAACCGAGAAAATAAAGTCGTTTTGCGGCTCTGGAATATAAAGATATTTCTGCCTTGAATTGCCAAGCCCGAGGCCTAAAGCTCCGCCGGAACCAATTGCATAAAGGCCCTGGCGAGTTTGCCATGTGTCAACTCCTGCAGCGGGGCTAAAAGGGTCGAGCCAGCCTGAAATACGGTTGTTTGCGTAGGTTAATTTATCGGTGAAAATAACGAGATAAAGAAGCGCCGAAGCAATTGCACCAAGAACCATGCCGAACCATTTGAGCTGGATTCCTCCGATGAAAAGCATGCCAGCAGCAAGCAAAACAACTATCGCCGAGCATGAAATATGAGGTTCAAGCGCGAGAAGCGCAATGGTTGGCACTAAAATTATCAAATAGGGCAGAATTCCGTATTTAAAAGTGTGCATGCGGTGGAGGTTAAGGCTTATGAAATGCGCAAAAGAAAGGATTATTGCGAACTTTGTTATCTCAGAAGCTTGGAACGAAAAACTCCCGAAGTGGACCCACCTGTGAACGCCGTTCATCGGCGGCATGATTAAAACTATGACTAAAAGAACAAACGAAGTTATAATCAGCGGGACGGAAAAGCGGTGGAGTTCGGTGTAATCAATGTTTGAAATAAAAATCATTGCAACTACTCCCAAAACAGCGAAAAGAAGCTGGCTTCTTATGAAATGGAAGCAGTTGTGGTTGTGATAGTAAGCATAGGGGTAGCTTGCCGAAAACATCATCACAAGCCCGACTATCAGAATAGTAAGAACCAGGAATAGAAACGGAATGTCTACTCCTGAGTTTACTATTTTTATTAAATTTAGTTTTCTTTTTTTCTTCGGCTCACCTTGCGAAACTTTGGGTGAGTTTAAACCAAAAAATTTTTCCATTATTTTGGCTCTCATATTTTACTCCCTTTCTACCAGATGCTAGATATTATTAACTACTAAAAGTATTGAAATTATTCCCATAACAGCCGTGCATAATCCAAAGACAGTGCATATTTTATTTTCGCTCCAGCCAAGCATCTCAAAGTGATGGTGAATAGGGCTCATTTTGAAAAGCCTTTTGCCGCCTGAAATTTTGAAGTAAAGAACCTGAAGAATGACCGAAAACATTTCTGCGATGTAAATTGAAGAAAGAATTATCATTGGAACATAAAGCCCGCTTCCAAGCCCGAGCGCACAGACGATTCCGCCCAAGAAAAGTGAGCCGGTGTCTCCCATGAAGACTCTTGCCGGGTGAAGGTTCCAGATTAAAAATCCGAGGCATCCTCCTGCTAAAGCAGCTGATTCAATGCTAAGCCCGAACATTCCGAGCAGGTTTGTCATTATCATGTAAAAAATAGCAATCAAGAAAGTACCGCTTGTGCAAAGGCCGTCAACGCCGTCGGTTAAGTTAGCTGCGTTTACGATTCCAACGACTACCAAAGATAAAATAACATAATAGAAAAACCCGAGATCAACTTTGCCGAAAAACGGAATACCTACTTTGGTTAAATTTTCGCCGCCGAATGTGTTATTCATGATGTGGATTGCAGCGAAATAAAGAATTACAACTGCGAATTGCAAAATGAGCTTTTGCTTTGGGGTAAGGCCCTGGTTTTGCTTTTTCCTAACTTTAACGTAGTCATCAATGAAACCTATGAGCCCGTAGCCAACCGCCATTGCAAGGCCACAGAAGATTTTTGCCGCCATTAAAGGAGTTTCAATTCGGTGGATGCCCATGAATTCCGAGAGTTTGTAATAAAACGGGATGCATATTGCCGTTGAAACAAGGATTCCTATAATGAACATTATGCCGCCCATGGTTGGGGTGCCTTGCTTGTTTTTGTGCCAAGAAGGGCCAATTTCAAGGATCGTTTGGCCATATTTAAGTTTGTGAAGAAATGGGATGAAAAACTTGCCGAGTGCCAAGGTTATTGCAAAAGAGAGTATTGCAGCAGATGCTGCCATTATTCCGTAGCTGTTCATGTTTACCTCCGGTTTGTTTAAGTTCAAAGATTTTAATCAGCGACGTCGTCGCTATGTACGAAATTAAGTTCTATTATTGTTCCCGCCTGAACTTCTTTTCCTTCTTCAATGCTTTGCGAAGAAACTTTTATGCTGGGGTCGCTTAGCTCACTGCCCGAGAACTTAACATTAAGCCCCGCGCTCGAAGCCACGCCGTTTACCTCGGCCATCGTTAGGCCTATGAATTTCGGAACCTTAACGCTTGAGTTTGAATCTGAATCAGTGTGAAGGATTATTGTTCCGCCTTTTGGAATATGACCCGAAGCTTCAGGAATTTGAGAGAGAACTTTGTCGCCGTTTCCTACTATCATTGCGTTTAAGGATAAAGCCGCAGCGGCGTTTTTGGCTTCGCCTGCTGATTTGCCGACTAAATCCGGCACGACTGTGTCGATCTTTTCGAGTTCTTCTTCGGTGTAGGCTTTTTCGATTCCCATGTAAGGCAAGATATCTTTCATTGCCACCGCAAAAGCAGGAGCTGCAACTGCCGCACCGTAGTAGCTGTCGCCTTTTGGAGTGTCGAAGAACACAAGCATTGCGATTTTGGGGTTATCCGCAGGGGCAAAACCGCAGAAAGACGAAATGTAATCTTTTTCGCCCGGCGCTGAAAGGCCGATTTTTTCTGAGGTTCCGGTTTTTCCGGCTACTCTGTAGCCCGCAATGTAAGCGTTTTTGGCTGCGCCGTGAACTGCGTTTTCTTGAAGCATTGATGTTACTTTCTTTGCGGTTGATTCCGAGATTGCTCTTCGTTTTATTACAGGGTCGATTTTTTTAACGGTGTTGCCGTTTTCGTCGATTATTTCTTTAACGACGTGTGGATGAACGATGTTCCCGCCGTATGCAATTGAAGAAGATGCGGTTATCTTTTGAATCGTAGTTATGCAGAAGTTCTGTACTATCGAAGATACTCAAT
>USIK01000080.1 GCA_900554775.1 uncultured Oscillospiraceae bacterium | reverse complement strand
ATTAGTCGGCGAAGAACAGTTCATCATGGGCAACTTAAACGAAGGAACTTTCAACGAAAACCTTAAAAAAGAATTTTTAAAACTAACGGTCTATCATAAAGAAAAATGCAAAAAATGCTGGGCTAAATTCTATTGTTGCGGCGGTTGCAGCTCGAAAAACTACCAGTTTAACAAAGACCTCAAAAAGCCTTATGAAATGTCTTGCGAGATGCAAAAGAAAAAAATCGAGTGCGCAATTGCTTACAGCGTTTTAAGCGGCAGCGAAGAGTAAACTACTTTTTAATTTTAGCTATGGCGCTCTTTTCAAGCCTTGAAACCTGCGCTTGGCTTATTCCAATTTTATTTGCGACTTCAATTTGGGTTTTGCCTTGCAAAAATCTTAAATTAAGAATATTTTTTTCTCTGTCGCTCAGGCAGCAAAGCGCCTGCTTGATGCAAATTTCTTCAAGCCAGTTAATATCGTCGTTTTTATCTCCAATTTGGTCCATAACGTAAACTGTGTCGCCGTTATTATCTGAAAAAAGAGGCTCATCAAGAGAAATCGGTTCAACTATTTATTCAAGCGAAAGCACAATGCTTTCTTTGGGGACATCAAGCTCCGAGGCGATTTCTTCAATGGTGGGTTCTTTGTTTTTTATGCTCGTTAGCCTCTCTTTGACCTGCATAGCACGGTAAGCCAAATCACGCATCGAGCGGCTGACCCTAACTGAATTATTATCTCTTAGGTGCCTTCTTATCTCGCCTATAATCATCGGCACGGCGTAAGTCGAAAACCTAACATTTTGCGAAATATCAAAATTATCAATTGATTTAATAAGCCCAATGCACCCCACTTGAAAAAGATCCTCCAAGGTTTCACCCCTACCCGCAAAACGGTGAACAATGCTAAGAACAAGGCGCAAATTGCCGCTTATGAGTTTCTCGCGAGCTGGTTTATCGCCGGCTTTAACTTTTTTAAGGAGCTCTGTCTTTTCTTTTTCGCTAAGAAGTTTTAAATCAGAAGTGCATACCCCGCAAATTTTCACTTTACTGTATTGCATGGTTTTTCTTTCCTTTCTTTCCAAAGTTTACCATGTAATCAGTATTGGCAAAAAATCAAAACTTCATTCAACGAGTTAAAATTAATCGTAATGTTTTATCCTTTTTTGAAAAAACCTTGCATAGAATTATAAAAAAATATTTTAAAAAAGGAGAAACCGGCTACCCACAGCCGCAAGAGTAAAGCTTATGAAAAATTTAAAACTCATTTTGAAAACCAAATGCAAAAATATTTTAGCGGCATTTTTCTTAATAATGCTCTTCACGATTTTTTCCAGCAGCGTTTATGCGCTTGATGTTTCGGCTAAATCGGCCATTTTAATTTGCGCGGATTCCGGGGCAGTAATTTGGAGCAAAAACGAAACAGACCCCATGCCAATGGCAAGCACAACCAAGATAATGACCTCACTTTTAACGCTGGAGCACGCAGCGGCGCACGGCAACAAAGAAATAGAAATAACGCCCGAAATGATCAGAGTTGAAGGCACTTCTATGGGGTTAATGCAAGGCGACATCGTAACGATGGATTCTTTGGCAAAAGGCATGCTTCTTTGCTCAGGCAACGACGCCGCGAACGCAGCGGCAATCGCAGTTTCGGGCGAAACGGAAAAATTCATAAACCTGATGAACGAAAAGGCAAAACTCCTGGGAATGAAAGACACGAAGTTTTCAACTCCTTCCGGCCTTGACAAGGATAATCACCACTCAACAGCCCATGACATGGCGCTTTTGGGAGCATATGCAATGGAAAACGAGGCCTTCGCAAAAATAGTTTCGCAAAAAAGCATGCCCGTTAAATTCATAAACCCCTCGAAAACCGTTAACTACAAAAACCACAATAAGCTTTTAAGGCTTTACCCCTACTGCATAGGAATTAAAACAGGTTTCACGAAACTGGCAGGCAGGTGCCTGGTTTCTTGCGCGAATAAAAACGGCGTGAAGCTTGTTTGCGTCACGCTTAATGCCCCAAACGACTGGGATGACCACATGAGCCTTTATAACTACGGCTTTGAAAACACTTTGACAAAAACTTTCGAAGAAAAAAATTTCACGGCTAAAATTGAGGTAACCGGCTGCAAAAAAACTGAAATAACCGCGGGAATCTTGGAAGATTTTTCGGTTAGCCTCAAAAAAGGTCAAGAAAATGCGGTTAAAAGAGAAGTCAAGCTTGAAAAAACTCATAAAGCACCAATAGAAAAAGGACAAATTTTGGGAAAAGTGATATACTCTTTAGAGGGTAAACAAATCGGCGAAAGCAGCATTGTGTCGCTCGAAGAAGCAAAGAGCTCAAAACCCGTTAAAAAAAGCTTTTGGAGCGGCATTTCAGGCTTTTTCGCAAAAATTTTTAAAAAATAAAGGAAAATAAAAAATGGAAAAAACAGTTCTTCAAAAATACTTGGCCGATGCGGGAATAGATTCCAGAAGAAAATGCGCAGATTTAATCTCGCAGGGCAAAGTTAGAGTAAACGGCAGGGTAGCCACCCTCGGCGCAAGGGTAACCCCTGGGAAAGACCTTGTAACAGTTAACGGCAAAAGAGTGGAGCCCGCAAGCTCAAAGAAAATCTACATCATGCTTCACAAGCCGCGCGGCTACGTCACTACAATGCACGATGAAAGAGGCAGAAAGTGCGTGACTGACCTTGTTAAAGAAATAAAATCAAGGATCTACCCCGTTGGAAGGCTCGACAAAGACTCCGAAGGCCTGCTGATAATGACAAATGACGGGGACTTTGCCAACAATTTGATTCACCCTTCGAAAATTATTTTCAAAACTTACAGGGTGACTGTAAGATCGGGCGTTAAAGAAGAAACCCTCGTGAAACTTGCCTGCAAAACCGAAATCGACGGCGAAGAAATCGAGCCTGCTCAGGTTGAAGTTCTAAGTAATGAAAAGGGCAGGTCAGTCTTGAAAATTTCAATAAAAGAGGGCAAAAACAGGCAAATCAGAAAAATGTGCGAATCCGTTGGGCTGGAAGTAGCAAGGCTAAAAAGAATTTCCATCGGGCAGTTAAAGCTCGGCATGCTTCCTCCGGGCAAATGGCGCGAACTCACACCCGAAGAATTAAAACATTTCAAAAAAATTAAAGCACCGAATTAAATCGGTGCTTTTTGCTTATATTCAGCCTTTTAAAGGCCTAAATTCATAATTAGAGATTTCACTACACATTAAAAATACCCACGCTTTAAAAGCTCTTTTAGGCGCTTATTTTTCAAAGGCAAGTTTTTTAATTTCTTCTGCTTTGTCGGTTTTTTCCCAAGCTACGCCAAGGCTTTCCCTTCCCATATGGCCATAAGACGAAAGCTGAGCGTAAATCGGAGCTTTAAGACCGAATTTTTCGATTATCGAAGAAGGCCTTAAATCGAAAATCTTATTCACTATTTCAGAAAGTTTTTCGTTGGAAATTTCGGATGTTCCAAAGGTGTCAACCATAACCGAAACAGGCTTAGAAACTCCGATTGCATAAGCGATTTGAACTTCGCATTTTTTAGCAACTTTCGCAGCGACTATGTTTTTAGCGATGTACCTCGCAGCGTAAGCGCCTGACCTGTCAACCTTAGTTGGGTCTTTGCCTGAAAAAGCTCCGCCGCCGTGGCGAGCAAACCCGCCGTATGTATCAACGATGATTTTTCTTCCGGTGAGGCCTGTGTCTCCTGCAGGGCGGCGCGGCAGTCCGCGCAGGTGCGCAGGTGCTTTTCTACAAAGACAGCGGTCTCCGGGCTCGTAAGCCGCTCGGCATACAGCGGGAGAAGGTCCCGCACAATGCTGCATTCCTGATTCATGTTGATCCCTCCATGTTTTTTCGGATGATGGTTTTGGCGCGATGATAGGTCACGCACGCCCAGTTTTCCGATTTGCCGAAAAGCTGCCCAATGGTCCTGAAGCTCAGACCGCCGAGGGCCCGCCAGAGGAAGACCTCCTTATACGGCTCCGGCGCGCTGTGGAGCGCGGCCCGGATGCGTGCGGCATCGTCCCGGTCTGTG